>NZ_WQQE01000033.1:0-50173 GCF_018785655.1 Blautia sp. MCC269
GGTGAAAAGCCTAGTTTTTAAGCTACTCACCCTTTCTTATCATAGAAGAATCCTATTTACAGAGATTTTTTCATAGTCTCTTAAATGCAATGGAACAGAATCATGTATCGCATAGTGCAATGCGAGAAGCATTGGGGCGTTTAAGAGAATGCTTAGATTTTGCATTAGGAAACCAATTGATTAAAGTAAATCCATGTTTGATTGTAGAAGTACCATGGACATTTAAACAATCAAAAGAAGAAATTGCATTAACCCAGGAAGAACAGGACAATTTCCTGAGTGAGATGGAGGATAGCTGGTATAAAGAAATGTTTTATTTCATGTGTCTGACAGGTGTCCGAGTTGGAGAACTTGGTGGAATGAAATGGAGCGATATAGATTTTAAAAAGAAAGTAGTTCACGTCAGACGTTCCTTGAGTTGTAGTTATTATAATGGAGAAAAGAGAATGATGCTTGTAACTCCTAAAACGGTAAATTCAATCAGAGAGATTCCGTTTTTAGGAGAAATGGAAGAAATATTAAAAGCTCAGAAGAAAAAACAGAATAAGCTAAAAGAGGAACTGGGCAGTCGCTGGAGAAGTAAGGATGATTTAAAAGATTTGGTATTTACAACAGGTATGGGAAGTCCCTGCGTCAGATATGTTGTAGAAAAAGAAATTAAAAAGGCTTTAAAGAGAATGAGAGAAAAAGAAGGAGTTCTGGCAGTACAAGAAAATAGAGAACCCAGAGAAATCAGGGACTTCCACCCACATAGTTTACGGCATACGTTTGCTACAAGATGCTTTGAAAAGAAAATGGAACCGAAGGTTGTCCAGAGGTTGATGGGACATTCGAGTATCAGCATTACATTAAACATTTATACACATGTTCTGGATAATATAATGGAAGAAGAAATTAAGAAATTTGGAGTGGCGAAGACACAGACACCGGAAGAATATTATAATGAAGAAATTCGAAAAGTGAGAATTTCAGCTATGAGTCATTGCTGATTATAGGAAGAAAAAATAAATGTCGTTTCTTATAAAATAAAAAACGATTCTCTAAAAGATAGAAAAAATAAATGAAATCTATTATAATGTATATGAGTAGAAATAAATGGTACTGATAGTACAAATAAGAAAATGAATAATATAAAATCGAGGGATAAATAAAATGGTTCAAATTGCAATTTTTAATAATAAAGGTGGGGTTGGAAAAACGACATATTTGTATCATATTGCTAATATTTTAGCTGATATTGGTATTTGCACATTAATGGTTGATTGTGATAGTCAATGTAATTTAACTGCGTATGCTATTGATGATACTGAAATTAAAAAAAGTTGGTCTGATAGAGGTAATAGTATATATCGTGTAATTCAACCAGTGGTAGAAAATACAGGTGATATTAGGATGAGGCAGTCCTATTTTGTTAGAGATAATTTGTATCTTATACCAGGGGATATAGACTTGAATATGTATGAGGACAGATTGGGTGAAACATGGCCTAGTGCAAGTATTCAACCTGCATCAATTAGAGTTCAGATTGCAATATACAGGTATATAAAATTTGCGGCTAAAAAAAGTAAAGCACAAGTTGTGTTGATTGATTTGGGACCGAATTTAGGAGCACTAAATAGAACAGTATTAGGAGGATGTGATTATTTTATTACCCCACTTTCACCAGATTTATTTTCAATTAAAGGAACACAAAATTTGGGAAATAAATTTGTATGGTGGCATGATGAGTGGCAAAATAACCTAAGAAAATGGAAACGAGCAGGAAGTGGTATTGAAGCAGAAGATTTGCCACATGGAACGCCTAAATTTTTAGGATATGTTACACAGCAACATAATATTCGAGATACAAAATCAGGAATGACAAAAGGTTGGAGTATTTTTGGAAAACAAATAGATAGTGCTGTAAGAAAAAATATTGTTCAGCAATTAAGTCCATTAGATCAAAGTGTTATAAAAGAAGAATATATGCTTGGAAAAATACCAAATCTTCATAGTTTAATACCGTATTCTTTAAATGCACATAAACCAGTATACAAATGTAATGGATCTGATGGATTAACGGGAGAACATATTAGTAAAGCGAAAAATAGTAAGGCATTATATAATGATATCATAGATACGATAATGGAATTATTGTAATATAAGAAATTTGTATGTGAAAAATGCTTGTTAACTATAAAGTAATTATATGAAAAATATGAATTATGGGGGAAATTTGGGGTACGAAAATACTCCCCAACTTTATAAAAAGGATTCCCCAAATAAGAAAAAATGAAATTGAAATCAAGCTACAAATGCTCAGAATCATTCCCCAACTTAAAAATTTGGGGAACACCGAAAATTGTTAATTAGCCAGAAAGACAAATTTCTTGAAAATATTGATAAATACATAGCTGTATTATATATAAGTAGCAATACAGGCAGGAATCTAAATTCAGAAGTTCGCAAATCAGGCTGGAATGTAATCTAAAAGTCGCAAAACAGATGGGTAAATAATCCATTAACTTAAGTTTTCATTATATTATTTTAATAAGTCTGAATTTAAGTATTTAAAGGCCCTGAAAGCCTTATAAACACTACGTTTCACAGTGATTATAAGGTTTTCGGGGCTTTTTTCTATATTTTTCTAAAAAAGTCCTAAATACCGCCAAGCATCGCTGGAAATCACCAAAAATCTCCCAAAATTGAATATTGAGTAAGGAAAAACTGAGTAAAAGCAAAGGCTTGCAATCTTCAGCGAAGTTACTCAAATTATCAGCGGTTTCATCAGATCACCATAATTTTCAAAAATCAAATTATTAACTTAAAAACTAATTTCATAAGGAGGAAATCAGTATGGCAAGTACAGCGATAGGCGCAGCTGGCGAGGATGCTCGCACAATAACTTTATGAGCAAAGAACATAAGGAGTTCTATTTGGAATATCTGCCAAAATGCAGATGGAAAGATGTATATCACAAAGCATTGGTATATTGTCTTGGAATCGACAGAGATACACGAAAACACGTTAACAGAATTTATGATTTTAAAAATGGCAGTGTGAAGCCAGAATGTCTGCAGGAAGGGTGGCAGACAAGCGGTTGTGTCAGAGTTGTACGCATGACATTTAATCTCTACTGCAACGGTACACCCAGTGTCTATGATTATGAAGATGCTGAAAATCAGATTACAGGGAACAACAAATGAACTGAAATGGTTCCAAAGAATTTAAGAGTAACCCTGAAAACGATGATGGATAATATTATCATGGGATTGGAATTTGATCCCAAAGAGGCTGTTTTACATCATGCGGAAGGAATAGATGTGATTCCATCTAACAAACTTCTTTCATCTCTGGCACAGTTCTCCCATATGTAAATGGTGGGTTGTTTGCAAATGAAGATATTGAAATTCCACAGTTTACGGATGAAATCAGAAATCTTTTACTGGAAAAAGCATCAGCAGATAACGGTTCAGAGAACAAAGAGGCCAGCTTCCTTTTGGCGTTAATACAGGATCAATTAAAAATTTTTTTCCACCATAACATAAAAAATGGTGGCATTTCGTATCTGCTGAAGGTACATAAGAACATTCTCCTGTCATATAATGTTCTGTAAATCAATCTGCATGGATGTTCGCTGGTAATAAGTATCTATGATATCCTGTAAAGTAATCATATTCATTTTTTCTTCAGCAGTTTTTTGGATTTCATTATAGAATTCCTGTAAAGACAACTGAATATTAATGCCAACGCCGCAATCAGGGTTGGTATGAGTATCTAAATGGAGCAGCGGCTTCTCGCCTTCAACTGCTTTATAAATATCCAGCAATGTAATCTGATCTGCTGGTTTTGAAAGAGAAGGACGGGCATGTCCGGCTACACTGGTCATAAGTTCCGCTTTTTTTAGTTTTAACATAAGCTGGCGTACAAAGCCGGGATTTGTATGGACACTTTCTGCAATTGAGGCACTGGTGAGGGATTTTTCCTGGTTGATAGCAATCAGAACCATTACATGAACAGTATCACTTAATTTTGTTGAGTATTTCATGATAAGAAACTCCTTATAGTATGATATAATGATTTTTTTCACATTTTTGAGACAAAAATATTTCTGGTTTGTCTAAAACATTTCAAGTTCTCAACATTTCTTTTTAATGTGTTGAGAAACTGTGCATATTTATTATTTTGATGATTGTAAATAATATAATTACAACTATAATGAAATTTAAAGGAAAAGTCAACACAGTAATGAAACTTACGGAGGAGTGTATAATATGCTAATCGTAGACAAATCTATAAAACTATGACTGAGGTAATGAGTTTTGTCCAGGAATGGATAAAAGAGAATCCGGACAAAGTTAGATTTATGAGAACACTAAAATCCTTGTATAAACATTGATTATTACATGATACTATAAATGTTCACAAAGGAGAGCTTATGGAATACAAAAATCAAACAGAAAATCGTGCATTTCAGGAAATGTTGCAGGTAGCAGTAAAACGGTTGCAAAATCGTTCCGGAGAGGATCTTGCTGCAAAAAGTGGAGCTGTTTTTTATAGCAGCCGAAATGTGCTTGAAGTACTGAGTTTTTATGAAACGATTGAAATTCAACTCCCTGAGTTTCGTATGAACTCAAACATGGACGAATGGCATTATCTGACATTGCTGCATTATCTGGACATGGCCGATGGAACAGAAGGCTCACAGAAGCTCATTACTTTTGGTAACCTGAAAGATGGATTGATTCGAGGAACCAAGTTTGACCGGACTGCAGAGCAGAAACTGGAAAAACTTTTGCAGGACAAAGAGCCTGAGAAAATTCAGAAAGCATGTACAAGTCTGGGTGCAGAATTCACAGAGACAAAGGCGGATCTGTGTGCTGTTTTTCCAGTTCTGCCAAGATATCCGGTAACTTTAAAGATATGGTTTGCGGATGAAGAATTTCCTGCATCGGGAAAACTATTTCTTCAAGATCATGCCGATCATTATCTGAGTGTAGAAGATGCGGTAACAGTTGGAGAAATTTTACTGCAAAAATTATCGGAAGCATTTTCTTCCCTCTGATCATGAATCAGAAAACTTTCCAGTCCGGCTTTGATAAATTTGTCGATTACTGTCTGAATCTGTTTCCAGTCATTACAGTGATTGCGGAGCATCAGTCTGTTGATGGAAAGGCAGCCATTCATTTGAAAATAAAAAACCGATTCTGCCTGTTCAAAGGTCAGGAGGCTGTGTGACATAAGCCAGGTCACATAGCCTTCTTTTGTATTTTCTGCTATTTTTTCCAGAAGAATAGGGGCAATTGCATCATCCAGAAACAGTGCCCTGTATTGTGATTCCATCTGTATTTTCTGACAGAACGGATAGGAACAGCTTTTTTGATTTAGACAGAATAAATGATCTACAGTTGTTAACATATCCTGAGTCATATCATTAAAAATATCTGATAATACATCATGGATATCGTAGTAATGAAGATAAAAAGTGCCACGGTTGATTTCAGCATTTTTGCAGATCTCTGTAACTGTAATTTTCGTAAAACTTTTCTGCTTTAACAATTCTAAGAACGTATCTTTTATGGTTTGCCTGGTATAGCGGGTACGGCGATCTTGTTTTCTCGTTTTTTCTGACATTATATACTCCTGTATTATTTGGTATCATATGATTCCTCAACAATTTTTCTGATGTGTTGAGTAGCCATACAAATCTCATAGATTGATTATTGTAATTTATATAGTAACAACTATAATGAGGTTTAAAGAAAAAGTCAACAGATTGTTCAGAATATTAGGAGGAAAAACATGGGACATGTAATTGCGATATCAGGAAAAGGCGGCGTAGGAAAAACTACACTTTGTGGATTGTTGATCCAGTATTTGTGTGAAAGCGGAAAATGTCCGGTCCTGGCGGTGGATGCAGATGCAAATGCAAATTTGAATGAAGTGCTCGGTGTGGAGCCGGAGATCACACTTGGAGAGCTGAGAGAAGAAATTGAGCGGGCAGGTGTCGACCCACGATATCAGATTCCCTCTGGTATGACAAAACAGGCATATCTGGAAATGCGTCTTTCCGATGCGATTGCAGAAGAAGATGATTATGATCTGATGGTAATGGGGCGAACCCAGGGACAGGGCTGCTATTGTTTTGTAAATGGTCTTGTGCAGACCCAGGTTCAGAAACTGCAAAGCCATTATCCATATATTGTGGTTGATAACGAAGCGGGTATGGAACACATCAGCAGAGGGATCCTGCCAATGATGGAAGTTGCGATTCTTGTGAGTGATTGTTCCAGAAGAGGTGTTCAGGCAGCCGGACGTATTGCAAAGCTGATGAAGGAGTTAAACTTTAAACCACAGAAAACTGGATTAATTGTGAATCGTGTTCCAGATGGAAAACTGGATGCCGGAACTCTGGAAGAAATTCGGAATCAGGGACTGGAGCTGCTGGGTGTGGTGCCTCATGATAATCAGGTTTATCAGTATGACTGCGATGGAAAGCCAATTATACAGCTTCCGAAAGATTCTCCTGTAAGAAGTGCACTGGGAGAAATTGTAAAGAAGTTAGGATTGTGAGTTGGAGGATTGAAAGTTTGAAGATTGAGTAAACAGAAATATTATTTGATTTGGTATAACCAATTGCAAAGAAAGGAAAATCTTCATGAGAAATCATTGGACAGAAATAGAAAAATATTTAGAAGACCAGAAGATAGCGCAGGAACTGATTGGAGAACTGAGAGATTTTCACATGCGTTATGAAGTAGAGGATCAGGTAAAGGAACGGGTAGAAAAACCGGATATGCTGTTTTATGGGAAAAAAATTCTGGAAATGTCAATAGCAGCGCTTCTTCAGGGGGATAACCTGTTACTTTCCGGTGCGAAAGCTACAGGAAAAAATGTACTATGTGAGACACTGGCATGGATATTCGGAAGACCGGAATACGACATTTCTTTTCATGTAAATACAGACAGTGCCGATCTGATTGGAACGGATACCTTTATAAATAATGAGGTTCGCCTTCGGAAAGGCCCTATCTACCAATGCGCGGAATTTGGAGGATTTGGAATCCTGGACGAAATCAATATGGCAAAAAATGATGCCGTTTCTGTACTGCATGCCACACTGGATTATCGGCGCAGAATCGATATTCCAGGATATAACAGGATTTTACTTCATCCGGCAACACGATTTATCGGCACGATGAATTATGGTTACGCAGGTACCAGAGAGCTAAATGAAGCATTGGTTTCAAGGTTTATGGTAATTGATATGCCTGAAATGGATGAGGATAGTGTCCTTTTTGTATTAAGACAACATTTTCCAGATGGGGAGAAAAGTGCGCTGAAAGCTTTTGCAGGACTGTTTCTGGATTTGCAGATCAAAGCTTATCATGGAGAAATTTCAACAAAATCTCTTGACCTGAGAGGATTGGTTTCTGCTGTAAAAGCAACAAGAAGCGGACTTTCTCCAATTGATGCAATCCAGATGGGGATCATAAATAAAAGTTTTGATGTATTTGAAAAAGAGATCATAGAAGATGTGGTTTCTACCAGAATCCCATCTTCCTGGACCGGAAAAGACATATGGGGGTAAACTTGTATGGAGGATGTCAGATGGCCGGCGGAACAACTGGAAGAACATCGTCTGGAGGTCAGCAATCGTATCAGAAATCTTTTTTGGACAGTCAGTGGTGATTATGATATAGAATTTGAACCGGACACAGAAAAATATGTTTATTCAAAACAAACGGTTCTATATGAGGCGGTGAAGCAGGGTGCCTTTGCACGATATTTTGATCAGAAGAAACTTGGCATGTATTTGATGAAAAAATTACATTTTTCTGCTGGCGAAGATATGCTTTTGCCTCTTGCTGGATTATGCATGGATGCTGCAGTGGAGCGTTTTATCATTCGAGAACGTTTGGGAACAAAGGAAATCAGAGAACAGGCGTTCAGAGAATTGGAAAAGGCCGAGGAAGAGCAGGTATCAGACAAAGCTGGAACAGACCTGATTCATAGGATTAGGCTTCTGTATATAAGGCATGTTCTGAAGAACACAGACGATGAGGGAACGGATCCGCAGGCAGAGATTGCATTGTACAAGATTCTTTCTCTGAAGGATGCAGAAAATACGGAAGATGTCATAAACGTGATAGATGAGATTTATAATCATGTTTTGGATCCCTCTTTTGAAAAAAAGAATGGAAATCTGGAGAAGATTCTGAATTTACCGGATATGGCATTGGCCAATGACGCGTGGCAGGAATGCATGACGGATGAACAGATGGAAGACATCATTCAAAAATATCTTTCTAATATCAAAAAAAAGATGATGAGTCTGGATATCAGAAACCACAAGAAAAAAAGATTTTATTTCTCTCCGGAAAATAAAGAAGTTCCGGAAAGCTCGGAGAATATAAATCCACAGGCAGTGAGACGGATATGGGAATATGTGGAACTGAATTACGGAAAATCGTATCTAAATGAATCGGAGCAGGCCAGAGTCAACCGGAAATTTTGTACAGGAATCCATAAAAACTGTATCCTGTATCTTACAGATGGAATTTTACAGAGCCCTGTGATTAAAAATAATCAATACCGTTTTTCTCAGCTACAGTTTGAAAAAAATAAAGCCTATTATGGAAATAATCACTGGATCATCAAAAGAAATATTTCTGTGTTGGCAGAGTCACTGAAACGGGCATTTATAATCCGAAAGGATGATTTTGTCAGCAGATCTGATGCAGGGCAGCTTGTTCCTGAGAGGTTATGGAAAATTGGAAGAACAGAAGATGACAAGTTATTTAATAGAAAAAAGAGATCTGATGATTCTGAGTTTGTAATAGACGTCCTGATTGATTCCAGTGGTTCCCAGGCTGACAGACAGGCTCAGGTAGCGGCGCAGGGATATATTATCAGTGAAGCATTAAGCCAGGCAGAAATTCCTCATCGGGTGACAGGATACTGTGCTTTCTGGGGATATACAGTACTTCAGAGATTTCGGGATTATGAAGATCCAAGGGAAACAAATGAAAGAATCTTTCAATTTCGGGCATATGCCAATAACAGAGATGGGCTTGCACTGAAAACAGTCTCTTCCTCTCTTATGGAGCGACCGGAAAAAAATAAGATTTTAATCGTATTTAGTGATGGAAAACCCTGTGATATGAGCATACAACGACCAGGAACCCGCCAGCCCAAGATCTATGACGGAGAAGGAGCTGTGAAAGATACTGCATATGAGGTGCGTCGGGCCAGAAATCAGGGAATTTTCGTAATTGGTATTTTTGTAGGGAATGAAGAAGAACTCTCCGTGGAAAAGAGAATCTATGGAAAAGACTTTGCCTATATTCGTAATATCAGCAATTTTTCCCGTATGGTAGGAACTTTTTTGCGAAGACAAATTGATATGGAATGAAAATGGAGGAAGCACTATGGGTAAAATTGAATTTGCCAATTGCCAGGATGTAAGAAATCAGAAAAAGATACAGGAATTAGATTGTCCACGCTGTCATGAACCGGGAGGCATTGAAGCCTTTGTGAAAGACGGGATACTTGCAGAGGATGGAGTATGTGATAACTGCGGATATATTCTTCCAGAAGGAACAGAACTGGAGGAAATGGAGTAAGAAGCATTTAAGGAGAGAACAAATGAAAATTGCTGTAACTGGAAAAGGCGGAGTAGGGAAAACTACGATATCTGCAGTATTAGCACGGCTGTATGCAGAAGAAGGGAAAAAAGTATTTGCAGTAGATGTGGATCCAGATGCAAATCTTGGACTTGCACTGGGTTTTTCAGAAGAAGAACTGGAGAGTATTACGCCTATCAGTAAAATGAGAAGGTTAATTGAGGAGAGAACAGGTGCAGATAAAAGTAATACTTTTTATAAAGTCAATCCAAAAGTGGATGATATTCCTGAAACTTACGGAAAAGAAAATAATGGTGTTCGACTTCTGGTTTTGGGAACTGTGGAAACTGCGGGAGGCGGATGTGTATGCCCTGAAAATGTAATGTTGAAACGAATTATTAATAATTTGGTTTTACATAGAGATGATATAGTAATCCTGGACATGGAAGCAGGACTTGAGCACTTAGGACGGGGAACAACGGAAGGGATGGATCAATTTATCGTTGTAATAGAGCCGGGGGCCAGAAGTGTTCAGACTTATAAAAATGTAAAACGTTTGGCAGAAGAATTGGGTGTAAAGGAAGTAAAGGTCATAGCAAATAAAATCAGAAATGATGAAGATGAAAAGTTTGTAAGGTCTAGAATACCGAAGCAAGATTTTTTGGGATGTGTTCATTATAATGCAGAAGTTATAGAAGCAGACAGAGAAGGAAGCTCCCCTTATGGATGCAGCAAGACAGCTACGGATGAAATTCGAAAAATTAAGGAGATATTTGATGTAATGGCAAAATAGACATTATATTAATTTATCCAGTTGTGAGGGGACAGATTGCACTTACACTTCCTATGACAGATGAGAATATTACTGGATTTATTGAAACATCTAAGGAATTAATCACAGAGATTTATAAGTAATTTGTTATTATTTGGAGCCAGCTATTACTGTTTTAGCTGGCTCTGATTACGATGTAATTAATAATATAACAGCTACTTGACGTGCAGATGAAGTGATGATATACTACCACAAAGAAGTTAGTTATAAAATAACAGCAAGAGGAAAAGTGAGGAGAACTTCCATTATGAAAAATGAACAGTATAAAGAGGCAGTAAATTCTCTGGTTCGACACATTCAAGATGCGGATGCTATTGTTGTTGGGGCTGCTTCCGGGATGTCTGCAGCGGCGGGATTTCGTCATTATTATGAGCATGATAAGGATTTTATAGATAATCTTGGTGAATTTGAAAAAAAGTATGGATATCATAATTCATTTGATGGATTTTATTATCGGTATCGAACCAGTGAAGAACGCTGGGCATTTATCGCGAGAAATCTTTGTATGATACTGGATGCGGAAACGGGTCAGCCCTATTATGATTTACATGAGATTTTAAAGGATGAGAATTATTATATTTTAACGACCAACCAGGATACACAATTTACCCGTGTATTTCCAAAAGAAAAAATCAGTGCAATTCAAGGTGACTGGAGATTCTTGCAGTGTAGCCGAAGATGTCATGATGAGCTTTACAGCTCGGTGGACACACTGCAAAAGTTAAATAAAAGTATTGATGAAAATCTGCGGGTTCCAAAGAATATGATTCCACGTTGTCCAAAATGTGGTGCAGAAATGGAACCATGGGTTCGGTCCTGGACATTTCTGGAAGGGAAAAAATATCGCGAAGAATACAATAAATTAAATACATTTTTAAAGGCGAACAAAAATAAAAAGATTCTGTTTTTGGAACTTGGTGTAGGCCGTATGACTCCTATGTTTATTCAGGAACCATTCTGGAAGATGACATATGCGTGGCCGGATGCTTATTATATTACGATTAATCCCAGGGATGCGCTTGTACCGGAAGAATTGAAGCAGAAAGGTTTTGCCATTTACGAAGATATTGCAAAAGTATTAGCTGATGCCAGAAAGAATTTTAATGAGGGGCAGAATGAATCAAGATAAAATAAAAAATGTAGCAGAACTGATCCGGCAGGCAGATGCAGTTCTTGTAGGGGCTGGATCAGGACTGTCCAGTGCAGCGGGATATAATCATTATCATTATAATGAAATATTCAAAAAGTATTTTAAAGATTTTGAACAGACTTATGGAATCAGAAATCTATTTCAGGGATTTTATTATGTTTACTCAAAGCCAGAGCAGCAATGGGGATTTTATTCCAGATATATTGCATTCATGGAAGAGTCACCTGCCGGACAGCCATATTGTGATCTCTATGAATGTCTGAAAGGAAAAGAATATTTTATCCTGACTACAAACTGTGATATTCAGATTCCGAAAGTTTTTCCGGAGAACAGAATATGTCAGTTCCAGGGAGATTTTCGATATTTTCAGTGCAGTCAGCCTTGTCATGATCAAATATATGAAAATCATGCCATGATCCAGGATATGCTGCACTCAATGAATGATAATCTGGAAATACCGGCAGAAAAGATTCCGCGTTGTCCGAAATGTGGCTGGAAGATGGTTCCGTGGGTACAGGATAATACTTTTTTACAGGGAGAATACTGGAAAACAGCATATCAACAATATGAAAATTTTGTTGATACCTACAAAAATAAAAAATTGTTATTGCTGGAATTAGGTGTTGGAGATATGACACCGAGTGTGATCAAATTACCTTTTTGGGATATGGCATATAATTTTTCGGATACTTTTCTGGTAACAGTAAATCTGGATGCAGGTAGTTCACCTGAGCATTTAAATGGAAAATGCTTAACTATAAATGAAGATTTATTTTATTTTTTGCAAAAATTACGGGGACAGATTCAATGAAGTGAGATGTAAGAATAACGATTTTAAAATCAGAAGTGGATCAAAAGCTTGCAGAGCAATATGCAGTTTCAGGGTTTGAAGCTTGTCCATTTCATAAAGCAGGACAGGTTTTTGTCAGTGACGGTGAGCATAAACCGGAAGGATTGTGCGAGTATGCCTGGAAACCAATAAAAGAGATGGTAAAAATGCTGTCAGAAGGAGAACTTCTCCAGCCGAGAGGTACATGGATGGTAGAGGATGACAAAGGTGTTTTTTCCTGTGTAGATGGATTACGACCGGTTATTATGCTGATCGAGGCGATTCATGCAGATGAGGATGAATGAAATAATGGAAGAAAAATATAAACAAATTGCTGAAATAATAAGAGACGCAGATGGAATTCTGATTGGTGCAAGCAATGGATTATCCATAGCGGAAGGATATAATATCTTTACAAACGATGAGAGATTTCAGAGCTATTTTTCTGACTTTCAGAAAAAATATGGTTTTAGAAGTTTGATTCAGGGAAGTTTCAGCAGATTTGAATCAGAAAACGAAATGTGGAGCTATTATAGCCGTATGGCATATTACTATATGTATCATACACAGCCAAATACGCTCATGCAGACGCTGTATGCACTTGTGAAAGATAAACCATATTTTGTGGTGACTTCTAATACAGATGATCACTTTGCAAGGGCTGGGTTTGAACGTCAGCATATTTTGGAACTGGAAGGCAACATGAAAGATATGCAGTGTGCGAACGGTTGTCACAAGCAGATTTACTCCAATCGAGAAGTAGTATTAACCATGAGGGAACATGAGCATGGAATGGAAATTCCATCAGAATATTTGCCGAAATGCCCAAAATGTGGTGGTGTTATGAAGATTCATGTGCCAGTAAATCAGAACTTTATCAAGAGTTCAGAGACACAAAAAAGTTATCAGAATTATCAGGAATTTATGGCGCGTTTTCAGGGGAAAAAACTGCTGATCTTGGAATTTGGAATCGGTGCCAGAAATCAGATGATAAAAGCACCGTTTATGAAAATTGCAGCAAAAGAACCAAATGTTTTTTATATAACTTTTAACAAAGGTGAGATTTATATTCCAGCACAGATTGCAGATAAGGCAATAGGTGTAGATGGTGATCTGTCTCAGATATTACCTCAAATAGAGAGAGCTTACAGGGAGTGATGATGTTGGAAAAATTTTATTGTTATCTTTTGAGGATGATGAAGAGAAAATAATTAGTGCCATATTGTCTGCCCTTGATATGAAAACAGTTTATTCTTCTAAGAAAATGATACGTTCAACAAAGATAAAACAAGGCGACATTACAATCTTATCGGATAAGCGACAAGTATTAAAAAAGATAAAAGAGTTGAAATAACTTTTTTTGAATTTGAAATTATAAATTTGCTGATAAGAAATCCCGGGAGTGTATTCAGTAAAGAGCAAATATATGCTTTGATATGGAATGAGCCATATTTTGGTGACTATAATGTAATTATGCAACACATACGAAATATTAGAGAAAAAATGGAAGATGATCCTAGTCATCCTGTATATATTCAAACTGTGCGAGGTGTAGGATATCAGTTTAATGGGGATTTAGGCAGCGATTGAAATTGCTGCCTATAATATTTTTATAGAGAATAAAGCTTATTCTGAGGAGTTTTGGGTATTTCAGGAGCATCCTGTTTGAGATATTTGGACAGATTTTGATGTATCAATTCCAACTCTTTTATTTCTTGCTATAAACAAAGCCAGAGCTCGTCGAAATATCGATCAACCATTAATCATCCATTAATCATCCACTCAGATCGTGGGAGCCAGTATGTTGCAAAGGAATATAAAAAAGCAACCGAAAATATGCAACGCAGTTATTCGAAGAAAGCATTTCCATGGGATAATGTATGCATTGAATCCTTCCATTCTATTATTAAACGCGAATGGCTCAATCGCTTTAAAATCCGCGATTATAAGCAGGCATACCAGCTGATTTTTGAATATCTGGAAGCTTTCTATAATACGAAACGAATTCATAGCCATTGCAACTATATGTCGCCAAACGAATTCGAACGAGTGTATAAAAGAACGCACACTAAGGCGGAGCTTTTGGCAGATTAAAATGGGGAGAAATATCTCATTTTAACTTGTACTAAATCTTGACATAGGACCATGTAAATATCAGCAGCTATGATGTGAAACTGGAAAATGTGCATTTCTTTTATACCGGAGAGGAAAAGGACGAGGTGTTGCATGGAATTGACCTGAAGATGCCGGTAGGAAGTTTTACTGCATTGGTCGGACCGAGCGGGGGAGGTAAATCTACGGTAGCAAGGCTGATTTCAAGATTCTGGGATGTGACATCCGGCAGCATTACCATAGGTGGTGTAAATATTAAGGAAATGCCATTGTCGCAGCTTTCAGAAATGATCAGTTTTGTGACACAGGATAATTTCCTGTTCCGGTGTTCTATCATGGAAATATACGTCTCGGCAATCCGGCTGCATCGGATGAAGAGGTACGGGAAGCAGCATAAAGACAGTTTTCTGGCGCAGATATATCAACATAAGGCAAAACTTCTTTGATTTTTTTTACGATATGCTTTTGTTCCGCTTCTGGAGGAACTGGTATAAGTGCTCGATGTAGTTTAGGACAATAAGCGGGAATCCTCGACAATTCAATTACCGAGATGAAAGCGCAGGATTGTGCATATCTGCACATTGAAATAATATAATAATCTCCCAATCCCTTGATATTAATGCCGTAACCGGTATATAATTAATCGAAAATATGTTCGGCTTTTGCTGCGCATTTTTACTCGTTATGTTATACTATATGTATGAAAGAAAATCTAATACATTACAGGACTTGTGTGTGTAATATTAATTACCATATGGTGTGGTCGGTGAAATACCGGCGGAAGATATTAAAACCAGAAATTGAAGAATACCTTCAGGAATTGGTGCAGCAGATCGCTGAGGACAAGGGATTTACCGTTCATTTGTTTGAATGTGGTGAAGGTGATCATATCCACTGTTTTGTATCAGCTCCACCAAAACTGTCCATAACAGCAATCGTCAAGTATCTGAAGGGGATCACCGGCAGAAAACTGTTCGAACGTTTTCCGGAAATAAGAAACCAGCTATGGAAGGGAGAGCTGTGGAATCATTCCTATTATGTGGAAACAATCGGATCTGTATCTGAGGAAAATATCCGCCGTTATATTGAACATCAGAGCAAGTCGTATTGATTTAAGACGGACTGTGAATAGCGGTCCGCATAACTGTCTGAAGGGGGAAGAGGAATGCTGCTGTCACACAGAACATCTGTAAAAATCCGGCCGGAATATTCCAATATCATAGGGCATATGTGTTATGCAGCATCCAAACTCTGGAATATCTGTAACTACGAACGTCACCATTATAAAGAACTGGGACTGGAAAAGTATCCTGACTGGTATTACCAGAAAAAAGCACATAAAGGAAATCTGTGGTATAAACAGCTTCCGTCACAGACAGCACAGGAGACCTGCAAGCAGCTGGACAAAGCATGGAGATCCTTTTATGTCCTTAAAAAGACCGGAGGGATCAAAGATCCAAATCCACCTCATTTTAAACAGGGAAATATACCGGTCACATACATGCAGATGGGGCTCCGGCATGAGAAAGGTTCGGACCAGCTGCGGCTGTCTCTGCCAAAGGATCTGAAAAGCTACATGGAAGAAACATATGGGATCCATGAAAAATTTCTATATCTTGAAAATAAGATTTTCAGGGACATGGATCATATAAAACAGCTGCGGATCTATCCACCGGAAAACGGAAAATGCGACCTTATTGTTATCTATGAGATTGAAGAACCAGAGCAGCTCTCTCAGAATGAACATTATTTATCTGTTGATCTGGGACTTCATAATCTGATGACCTGTTATGATTCCGAAAATGGCAGGACTTTTATCCTTGGAAGAAAATATCTTTCATTGGAAAGGTATTTTAATAAAGAAATCGCCAGAGTGCAGTCAGTATGGTATGCGCAGCAATCGGAAAGAGGAATAAAATATCCAAAATCATCGAAACATATCCGGAGATTTTACAGGAAAAAGCAGAATGCAGTAAAGGATTATCTTCACAAAGTGACCAGATGGATTGCAGAATACTGCAGAAAAGAAGATATCCGCTGTGTGGTTGTGGGAGACATGCGAAATATCCGCAAAGAAAAAGATATGGGGCATAAGACCAACCAGAAGCTTCACAGCCTGCCGTATAATAAGCTGTATATCATGCTGGAATATAAGCTGAAACTGTATGGGATTCCATTGATAAAACAAGAGGAAAGCTATACCAGCCAGTGCAGCCCATTATCACCGGAAGTATCAAAAAGATATGCAGAAGCATCAAACCGAAAAGAACGGGGCATGTATATAACTGATGGAGTAAGATACAATGCAGATGCAGTAGGAGCATTTAATATCCTGCGGAAATATCTTTCCGTATCCGGAAAGCAGAAAGAACTGTCCGTAACCGGACTAAAAAATCCAGAAATAATAAAAGTAGCTGCATAGCCGAAAGGCAAGCAGTATTGGTGTCATGGACGCACCCTGAAAAAAGGCAGTATCCCGCCAGATTTCAGATGCTCTGATAACTCAGTTGCCGAGTAGTTCACTATTGGTATCATTAAAAACGTTTGCCTTTTTTGTAGGCTGGGCTATATGTGTTTCAATTTTGCCTATACCAGATACAAAAAGTGCGGCAGTCTGGAGATTTTGGGCAGAATTGATTCCATTATTGTCAGTTATTGGTTTTACAATTATTTTCTGGTTAATAGATAAAAGAAACATACGATTATATCTGACTGGAAAACCTGTTTATAATATCGTACTTGGGTGTATCACAGGAGCTATTTGGTTAGGAGTATCTGTTGTGATATTATCTTTAACAGGGGTCATACATATTGATGGCAGAAACCAAATTTCTATGCTTTGGTTATGGTTATTTTCAGCTTTTATCAATAGCGTTATGCAGGAAGTGTTAGTTCGTGGTTACTTGTATCAGATGATAAAAAATAATTACAACATCGTTGTCGCTGTCCTTATATCTACCGGATTATTTACATTTGCACATGGTGGGGCTTTTGAGGCAGGAATACTTCCTGTACTAAACGTTATAACGATGAGTCTTTTCGTGACAGCAGTTTTGGAATATACGGAATCCTTAGTTGCTCCGATTGTAATCCATTTTTTATGGAATGGAGTTGGTGCAATTATTTTGGGTGGAGTATCATTAGCAGAAGATTATCCGCATTTGTTCAACATGGTAATTAGTGGAAATTCAATTTTGTCGGGTGGCAGCTGTAAAATTGAAGGTAGCATAGTTGTACTGTTTATGAACTTGATTTTAATGTTAGGATTCGTAATGGCAAAAAAGAAAAGAGACAAAAATCTATAATTTCAGTTTTATTGTACTTTTCTAATTCGAGACACACTGTGCCCTGAATTGAGCTGGTCACATTATCGTGCCCTGATGCGTATAAATGATGAGAAAGCAAGATCAAATGCAATGTAGACTTGGGATATAAAAAACTATACTATAGAAAAACGTTAGAGGTGGCAGCGGGAATGAAAAATAAAATTTTGGTGATAGAAGATGACCGTGCAATTTCAGAATTGCTGTGCATGAACCTGGAGGCAGCAGGGTATGAGACTGTGGCAGCGTATGATGGGGAAGAAGCCCAGAGGCTGCTCTTATGGCAGGAGGACGCGGACCTGGCAGTGGTGGATATCATGCTGCCGGGAAAAGACGGATTTGCACTGATGGAGGATTTCAAAAAGAAGGAGCTTCCGGTGCTCTACCTGACTGCAAAGGATGATGTGGCTTCCAAGGTAAAGGGGCTGAAACTGGGTGCAGAAGATTATATGGTAAAACCTTTTGAGATGCTGGAACTTCTGGTACGCATTGAGAAGGTGCTGGAGAGGACGGGACGGGCCAAGAAAGTCTTAACGGTCCGGAACATCCTGGTGGACATGCAAAGCCATCAGGTCTACAAAGACGGGCTTCCGGTAAGCCTAAAGCCAATGGAATATGACCTCTTTGTGCTGCTCCTGCAAAATAAGAACATTGCGCTTGGAAGGGAAGAACTGTTAAAACGGGTCTGGGGAGAAAACTACCTGGGAGAAAGCAGGACGGTGGATGTCCATATCGGACAGCTCAGAAAAAAGCTGGAACTTTATGATGAGATCAGGACGATCCCGAAACTTGGATACCGTCTGGAGGAATAAGGATGAAGCTGTGGAAACGAACGGTACTTCTTATGCTGGTAACGCTATTATGTGCCCTGATTCCAGTGGGAACGCTAAGTCTTTATATCACAGGAAAACGAAGCCTCAATAATGCTGCAGAGACCTACGGAAGACAGCTGGAAAATGGTAAGATACTCCTGGAACAATTTTGGGATAACAGCAAATATGAGCAGATGTCCGAGACTGGAAAGCAGGCTTATATGGGCTTTCAGTTCCAGCGATGCTGTGGGGAAGGCATGGCCCTGATCGACCGAAAAAGCAATGCCGTCATTGAAAACCTGACAGATTATAAAGTGGTGGGGCTCGAAAACTTAGGCTTAAAGGATGAAGGAGATCCGTATGCCTACAAGATACAGAAACTGGGACAGAAATACCTCCTTCTCCAGCTGGAACCATTATCCAGACCGGAAGGATACGAAGTCCTCTCTGTCCGGGAAGTCACAGGGCTTTTTGCAGAGCTGAGACAGACCGCTGTCTGGTTTTTTGGAATTTATCTGGCTGTGTTCCTGATCGCCGGCCTTTTTATTTATATGATGATGCGAAGAACTGTGGAACAGATGGAGAAGCTACAGGAAGTGGCAGAGAAACAGGAGCTGCTCATGGGGGCACTTTCCCATGAAATGCGTACCCCGTTAACGTCCATTATCGGGTATTCGGATACCCTGCGCCATGTAAAGCTGAAAGACGAACAGAAAGACCGGGCACTGGAACATATCAACCGGGAGGGAAAACGCCTGGAGGCTCTTTCTGGGAAGATGCTGCAGATGCTGGGGCTTTATCAGAACCATGCCATACAGATGGAAATGACCATGGCAGGTGACCTTTTAAACCATGTCATAGACATGGAAAAAGAACAGGCAGAAAAGAAAGCGGTACACCTCAAGATGGAATGTGAAGCCTTTTCCATGAAAATGGATCCGGCCTTGATGGAAAGCCTTCTGATAAACCTGATCGACAATGCCCTAAAGGCTACGGATGCCGGTGGAAGCATTTGGGTAAAGGCTTATGAGAAAGCTGGAAAAAAGATCTTTGAGGTGTCGGATACCGGAATGGGGATCCCGGAGGAAGAACTGGGAAAGATCACAGATGCATTCTATATGGTGGACAAATCACGAAGTCGAAAAGAAGGCGGATCCGGACTTGGGCTGGCACTCTGTGTGAAGGTGGCTGAAATCCATGGCGGATGCTTGAAAATCGAAAGCAGACAGAGAGAGGGGACCACGGTAAGAGCCATCTTCTGATTTACAATTTGTTTACATCTTAATGAATACATCGGCAAAGCAATATGGTACTCTTTTCTCATAAGAAAAGGGTACCTTTTTTAATACCGAAAGGAAAGGATGGAAAAAGGATGAAGAAAATAAAAATGTTTATGGGAGCCGTTCTGTGTATGAATCTTTTGACATTATCCGGATGTGACCGTATTGTCCAGTCTGCTGTTGTGGAAGAAAAGGATCAGACAGAACAGAAAAAAGAAGAGAAAAAGGAGACAGTTCAGAAAACCGTTGCCGAACAGGTACAGGCACCGGAAATATACCAGACAACGATCCAGGCAGATCTAAGATCAGCGGACCGGGAGGATAAAGAAACCCCAATGAATTTTACCCTGACAGCGGATGCACCGGTAAAAGTGCCGGATGTAGATGCAATCTGTTTAAAAAAAGTAAAAAGATTGGCGATTCCTGAAGAAGAACAGAATAAAATAAAAGACACATTCGGAAAAGGACAGCCCATGCAGGAAGAGAAGAATGAGAACGAACAGGCGGGGACATATACAGTAGATGGACTGACCTATCGGTATTCTTATACACAGAGTGAACAGGTATCGGATGTGGAGGAACTCGGATGTGGGATAGCGAAGTTTATCTTTGACGATTGTGGAGACATGACCCTGGAATCGAGCGAGAAAAAAGAAAGG
The DNA here is from genome assembly GCF_018785655.1 of Blautia sp. MCC269. Classification (NCBI taxonomy): domain Bacteria; kingdom Bacillati; phylum Bacillota; class Clostridia; order Lachnospirales; family Lachnospiraceae; genus Blautia; species Blautia sp. MCC269. The sequence goes on from NZ_WQQE01000033.1 coordinate 20,603, forward strand.
GAAGAACGCTTTCAAAATTATATAAAGGCAGGAAGCGGGAAAGTGTCTGAAAAGGAAGCAAAGGAGAAGGTTTCAGGTCTTGTGTCCGGAGACTGGGAGATATTTGAAAGTTCCTCAAAAGCACTTACTGAAGGAAGCACTACCCTGGAAAAAGATGATTTCATTTTTGAACGGATGATAGACGGGGTTCCGGTTAATTATGTGAGGGAAACCTCTCTGCCTGTTAATGAACAGGCTCTTGAATGGGAAAACGAAGATGGAACCCTTCATGAAGGACAGTCTGAAGGATGGGAAAATGAAGTACTGACGATGGACTTTTGCAGTGGGACACTTCAAAGTTTTCTGCACCGAAATCCCATAGAAGCATCGAATGCTTCCGATGAGAGGCTGTTCTTACTTCCTTTTGATGAGGTCAAGGATATCTTTGAAAAAACGATCACTTTGCAGGTCATGACAGAAGACAAGAATCGGCTGATCTCTGTCGATGGAGGAAGCCACTACCGTTATCCGTCCATTGATGCACAGAGTGCGGAGATAGCCATAACAAAGGTACAGCTGGGTTATATGTGCATGCCAGACAGTGAAGGCAGCGATACCGAAGCAGTCCTGATCCCGGTGTGGGATTTTTATGGAACCTGGACATCCAAAGAGCCAGAGTATGAGTACGGAAATGGGGAGGATGGACCGGTCATGGGAGACGTGACGATGGATGATGCAGGTGTTCCACTCCTTACGATTGATGCACGGGATGGAAGCGTAATACAAAGGATTCAGGCTGGATGGGCGGCTTCTATGGGTTCCAAGGATATAAAATAGAGTGTCAATTTCAATTTCTAATCAATGATGACAGAAAGACCTGGAATTTCAGGTCTTTCTGCTTTACAGGAAAAAGAAAAATACGTTATACTTTTCCTATAGAAAAAGGTTGGAGGAATATGTATGGCAGAAAAAATGGCAGAGCGGATCGCAGAGATTTTAAAAGGACCTAATTTTCAAACGGCAGAGAAAGCACTGACAGATTTCTGCGGAACGATGGATGGGGAATTCAGGAATCTTCTGGTGGATATTATTGTGGAACGATGGATTGATACGCCTAAAGACGTACCGTTTTCCTATGCCCGCAGCATTTGGAATCGGAAAGATATAAATAGAGAAGAGTATCAGGCATTGCTGGAGGAAATCCGAAGCTATCCCATCGCACCGATCAACAAGGCAAAGATATCGGATTTTTTATGGGTTGTGGAAAATGATTTTTCAAATGCTAAAATAGCAGAAACGGCTTATTGCGAACACTTGAAGAACACCGGTGCATTTGCAGATCATATCATGGCTATAAACCGGATCTTGTTTATCTCTAAAAAAATCCGAAGCAAGGAAATCAATGAAGAGGTGCGAAAGAATCTGCTGATAAAAGTATTAGAAGAGTATGATAACAGCAGCCACGCAAAAATTGGATATTTGATAAAAACTGCCATGGAGGAAAAAGTGGATACAGGATATCTGATCCCTTATGTGGAAAATATCTTGAAAACTTACGATGATAATAGCTGCGATGCACTGCTCATTGGTAAGTTTTGTGATCTGTTGGAAGAACTCTATTGCAGAAAAAATAACTGGCTGAAGAAAAAGTGTATTACTGAACCTAAACTGATTGCGATACGAAGACGTAAGATTCAGGCTGTCCGGATGGAGGCTGAATATGCCGGGGCCTCTTCCAAAGGAAATTTAATGAGAAAGATTCACAATTTGAAAGAGGTTATTCAGTTGTTAAAGACCATACAAGGTACGGAAGAAGAAAGAAAGGCACTGTTGCAGGAAATAGCACAGATAGAAGAAGCTTCCCTTTCGGAGATGATGGTATGGAGTGATAAACAGGATGCCAGCGGCATTGTAAAAGAACTGTTCCGCCAACTGGAAGATCTTGATAAAGAAGAGGCATTATGTTATTTTGCTTCATTTATTCCGATTCCGGAAAGAGAAAGGGTAAAGAATCAGGTATTAAATAGGACTGGGATCCTGCACACGATATTTCCAGCGGCAATCCTTGGAAAAGGAGGAAAATTAATTGCTAAAAGCGGGCCTGTGAAAAAGCCCGATGGAACAATCGATGAAGGTGCGCTTAAGGATAATATGGAGCGGACAGCAACCATGGAGATGGATTATTTTGCACAGATCCTGGTGAGCAATACGTTTGAATATATTCGTTCCAGATTTTTGATCGAAGAGAGTGATATAAAAAAGATTGTAGATGTAAGTTGTGCGATTCCGGAGGGGAGAAAAGAATCGTATACCAAGGGTCTCATGTTTGGCTTTTCTGGAGATTTCTTGACGGCGCTCAGTATCCTGATTCCACAGATAGAAAATGCAGTAAGATATCTGGCAGTGGAATGTGGAGAACCTGTTTATAACATGAATGAAGAAGGGATTGAAGAAATAAAATCAATGCACGCTGTCTTAGAATTGGAAGGAGTAAAAGAAAGTCTGGATGAAGACCTTATATTTGCTTTAAATACGATTTTTTGTTCAAAATTTGGATTTAACATGCGCAACAATGTGGCACATGGAATGCTGGATGATCAGGCATTCCAGAGCTTTAAGGCTTTGTATATCTGGTGGTTTGCACTGAAATTTTGCTATCTATTCTGCGGAAAATTACAGGAAGAGAATAGAAGTAAAATAAATAAAAAGCTGAAACAGCTGATGGAGAAGAAAGATAATATGGATGAGAATTAATATAAAATGGTTGGACGGATGGTATGGTTTCCTTAAAAAGTGTTCGGAAGTATCTGGCAAGCATAGCGTTTGGACATCAAAACGCACTTTGGGGACGGCCTCAACCCCCGGAATGTGTAGCACTGAGAGTAAATCTATAAATATAATATGAATTATAAAAACACTCCAACTTAGTAGTCAGAGTGTTTTTCATAAGCATATATTTTTTTTATAAAAATAGAGAGAAAGTATTTTGGTAGTTACGGATTTAAGAAAAACCAAAATTCATGTCCCTGGCATACAATATAGCGCTCCAACCACTCATTAAAAGGAAGGTTAAAACGATCGGTGTCAGGAGCTGGATAACATAAATAATCGTCTCTACCTTCTAATACAGCTTGTAAATCCATGGTTATATCACCTATATCTTGCAGAAAAAGAATGGGAAGATGATAGGTGAATTCTGGATCAGATAAAATGGGTGTATTATTCCAAACCTCTTTTTGATTAAGAGCTTCTTTTAAAGAGTAGATGGTACAGCTGACTAGAGAACTACCCTCTTCTCCACAAAAAAGCTCCATTCCATTTGAACAAGATAAAAAGGCTTTATACGAAGCGGGAAGTTTCATGTTGGGAAAATATTTTTCAAATAACTGAATTTCTTCGGAGGATACAGGTGGGTAAAATTTATGAGTTACTTTTATAGGCTCATCACCTAAATGCCATTGATAGACCCAACCATTATTATCCATCTCATATTTTAAATTTTTGAAAATTCTGTGTATTGCATTTACATCTTCCATTATGTACTCTCTCCTTAATAATTTCTAAACCAAGAAGTTATTGCTCTATGGCTTTCGGTTTTGACAGGCATTAAATTCAATACCGCCCTCGTAATATTTAGAAACACAAAGCCGTACGGTTGCTGAACTAACGGCAAGTTTTTCAGCGATATCATTGAAAGTCATGCCATCAGATTTATATAATAAAATTTTGGCACGATCTACAATTTGTGCCTGAATTGTTCTTTTTTTTGATAATGTTTTAAGGTAATCTTTGTCTTCCTCTGACAGAGTAAGATATGTTCTTCTCATAGCGTTCATCCCTTTCTTAGATAACACTATTATACCACACATTATCCTCAAAATATATAGTAGCTATTTAATTTACGTTATACTAGAAATGTGAACTTCCGTAATAATTAACTCTCGAAAGGCGGCGCCATGTATCTCGATTTTCAAGTAAAAATACCAACTGAATCAGCTGGCATTACTCGTAAAAAAATTAAGGGAACCACTTACATTTACTATGCATATGAACATAATTACAATACAAAAAAAGGGTATACTGTCCCTAAGAACACGACGATTGGAAAGTGTACAGAGGATGATTCGGAGCTGATGTATCCGAACACCAACTTTTTGAAATTTTTCCCGGCTGAGGAACTGCCGGAAACAAAAGGCAGTGCTTACAGGAGTGGGTGTCTCAGAGCTGGTACCTATTTTGTACTGCGTAAGATTATAGCGGAGTATCACCTGGATGAAATGCTGGGAGATATCATTGGAAAGAACAGCGGTTTGTTTCTGGACTTGGCAGTGTATTCCATCATTGCAGAAAACAATGCCGGACAGTATTATCCCGATTATGCGTATAACCACCCATTATTTACAGACCGGATGAAAATCTACAGTGACACAAAAGTCTCCGATTTTATTAACAGCATAACCAGGCTCTGCCAGATTGGCGGTGCGGTGGAATCGGTGCTGGGTTCTGCAATTGAGGAAGAAGATATCCCGAAGCTGATTGGCTTCTTAAAAAGGCAGGAAGCAAACGGAAAGTTTTTCTCAAAGGCAATGCAGAAAGAGCCAGTTGCAAATACGGAGGAAGTGTAATGCCGGAGGGAGTGGGTTTTCCATTCCCTTCATTGTTTTTTTATGAAGGGCGCATTTATGGACAACCAGAGGTCGTCCGTATAAGTTTGCCACAAGTGGCAACCGGTCTGCGCTCACGCTTGCCGGGCTCGTTCCGTCGGCGGGCATTTCATGCAGACCTGCTCATGCCGTAGGAGGCACTCTTCGCCAGAGGGGCGCATTCCATGCAGGCTGTTATGCACAGGGCACTCTTATGCAGAGGGCGTTCCGGCAGATACCTTTTTCTTTTAGGAAAACGTTACCTGCCGGAAATCAAAGCCGGATACGGCAGAAAGGAGGAAACGGATCATGGCATTTTTTCATTATACAGTAAAGATTGTTGGACGCAGCAAAGGAAAATCCATCATATCGGCATCTGCTTATCTCAATGGCGATGTGATGAAAAATGAAGAAACAGGCAGGATCAGTTATTACACTTCCAAAAGAGAAGTTGTTTATACCAACCTGTTGATGTGTGAAAATGCACCACAGGAATGGCTGAATGTACCTGCTGAAAATATCAGACGGTTCCAGAAATCTGTCCGATATAAAAGAGCAGATAACAAAGATGCCGCACTGGAAAAATTTAAACTCACTTTTCAGAAACAGCGTTTGTGGAATGAAGTTTTGAAGATTGAGAAGACCTCGGATGCACAACTCGGCAGGTCATTTGAGTTCTCACTTCCGAAAGAATGGAGCCGACAGGAACAGATTGATTATACAACTGAATATATTCAAAAGACCTTTGTAGATAAGGGAATGTGTGCGGACTGGAGCATCCACGATAAAGGCGATGGGAATCCTCATGTGCATTTACTTGTGACGATGCGATCATTCAATCCAGACCATTCATGGGGAAACAAAGAAGTCAAGGACTGGGATTTTGTCAGAGATGAAAATGGAAATATTGTGGTGGATGAATCCCATTCGGACTGGTGGCAGGATAAAAAGAACCCTGACCGTCATGGAATCCGAATCCCGGTATTGGACGAAAATGGCAATCAGAAAGTCGGTGCAAGGAACCGTAAACAGTGGAAACGTGTATTAACCGATGCTACCGGGTGGAACAATCCGAAAAATTGTGAACTGTGGCGGAGTGAATGGGCGAATGTATGTAATGCTCATTTGAAAGTGGAAAATCACATTGACCACCGTTCTTATGCAAGGCAGGGAAAATTTGAGATACCAACGATCCATGAGGGTGCGGATGCCAGAAAAATTGATGAGAAATTTCAAAACGGACAGACATCCTCCGCTTCATGGAAAGTGGAGGAAAACCAGATCATTAAAAACGCTATTCCGATAAATCTCATGGTATTCCTATTACTATCACATGTTATTTATATTGGAATCCGATGTTATGTGAAAGACTGGCAGGAAGAACGGGGATATTTTTAAAATCTAATTTGTTCATTTGCGTTATTTATATTTACTTTCATGCTAATATATATTATCATATTAGCATGAAAGGAGAACCTATATGACTCAATTTGAAAAATTAGATTTGTTATTGCGTGAATGTGGAGGGACAATTCAGACATTTCAAGTCCTAAATAATGGAATTAGTAAGTCTGTGTTTTATGCCTATGTGAAGGAACGAGGATTAGAGCAAGCTTCTCATGGTGTGTATGTATCACCTGATACGTGGACAGATGCGATGTTCCTTTTGCATTTGCGTTGTGGTCAAGCTGTATTTTCTCATGAAACTGCATCGTTTTTTCATGATTTAACGGACAGAGAGCCTTTGAAATACACCATAACAGTAAGAACTGGATATAATCCAAGCCGTTTGCAGGAAGACGGTTTTCAAGTGTATACAGTAAAAAAGGATTTACATGAAATAGGGATCACAACTATGCTGACATCATTTGGACATTCAGTTCCGGTTTATGATATGGAGAGAACGATTTGCGATCTGCTTCGCAGCAGGAAAAATATTGAAATGCAGGTATTCCAAGATGCATTAAAGCAATATGCGAAACGTAAGGATAAAAACTTACGGATGCTTATGAAATACGCAGCTATGTTTCATGTTGAAAAGATACTAAGACCATATTTGGAGGTGTTACTTTAGATGATAACAACGGCAAGACAATTAAAGGATTTGGTTCGTAATCTGTCAAATAAAAAATCCGCAGATGCACAGATTTTGATGCGGAATTATATGATGGAACGTTTTTTAGAACGAATTTCTTTATCAGAGTATAAAAACCAGTTTATATTAAAAGGTGGAATGCTGGTGGCGGCAATGGTTGGTCTGGATGCCAGAGCTACTATGGATTTGGATGCTACCATAAAAGGCACTAATGTTAGTGTGGAGGATGTAGAAATGATTATATCCCAAAGGAAGGAGTTGCATCATGAATAGGATTTTAATTATAGATGATGACAAAACACTGTGTGAATTGATTAAACGTAGCGTACAAGCAGAAAACATAGAAGCTGATTTTTGTAATACCGGAAAAGAGGGCTTACAAAAATTAAGAGAGCACGAATATCAGCTTGTGGTGCTGGATGTGATGATGCCCGGCATGGATGGTTTTGAAACGCTGGAAGAAATTCGCAAGGAGTACAGCTTACCGATTTTGATGTTTACATCTAAAAATGACAGCATTTCTAAAGTACGAGGCTTACGGGCCGGAGCTGACGATTATCTTACAAAACCGTTTGATATGGATGAACTGATTGCCCGTATTGCGTCTCTTATACGCCGCTACACCCGTTTTAATCAGCAAGCCGGAGCCATACAAAAGCTAAATTTTAACGGACTGCAGATTGACCTTGAAAATCGTTCTGTTACTACATCAAACGGCACTTTTGAACTGCCCCCAAAGGAATTTGATTTACTCCTGTACTGTGCAAAGCATCAAGGAAAAATTTTGACAAAACAACAGATTTATGAGGAAGTTTGGGGCGAAGAATATTTCTATGATGACAGTAACATTATGGCGATTATCAGTCGGCTTCGTAAAAAATTAGAAGTCAATCCTTCAAGCCCAAAGTATATACAAACGGTCAAAGGGATTGGCTACCGGTTTAATAAGGAGGTGTAGTCAGTATGGAAATCCTTGTATTCTTGTCCATTGTGATTGCTGTTGTAGCTGTATTGACTTCCATCGTTCTCGTTCAGCGTGTAAAAAAACAAATAGCAGAAATGGCCGATGTGCTGGTTGATGTGAAAAACGGAAATGGCAACCGGCGTATTCTATCTGCAACAAATGAACTGACTGCGCCTCTTGCTTATGAAATCAACGAGATCGTTGTGGCCTATGAAAGCAGACTTTCAACTGTACGGCAGACGGAAGAAACCAACCGCCAGCTTATGACGAGCCTTTCCCATGATGTGCGAACGCCCCTTACTACTCTGATTGGGTATCTTGACGCTGCACACAAAGGACTGGTCACAGGAAAAGACCGGGATGATTATATTGAAACCGCCCGCCGGAAAGCCCATGATCTGAAAGAATATATTGATGTACTCTTTGACTGGTTCAAGTTAAATTCTAACGAGTTTGCTTTGGAGATCCAGAGCGTTGAAGCTGCAGAGCTGACAAGAAATATCCTAATCGACTGGATACCGATTTTTGAAGATAAACAGGTTGAGTATGACATTGATATTCCCGAACATCCTATCCGGGTAAGATTGGATATGGACAGCTATATGAGGATCGTCAATAATCTCATTCAAAATGTAATCGCTCACAGCCATGCAGACAAAATCAAAATTGCCCTGTCAAAGAAGGAAAATAACATGGAGCTGCTGCTTGCGGATAATGGAGTGGGAATTGAGAAGGAAGATTTGAAACACATTTTTGAACGGCTCTATAAGTGTGACAAAGGACGGTCTGACAAAGGCAGCGGTCTTGGTCTTTCTATTGTCCATCAGCTTGTAGAAAAGATGGGTGGGAGCATAACAGTTGAAAGTGTACCGGGAAAAGGAACGGAATTTACTTTGCTTTTTCCTTTGGAAATTTAAGCGGGTTCCCGTCTTTATGGCGGGAGCCTTACTTATTTTCAGAAGTCTTTTAGAAAATGGCATGGGAACCTTCTCAATCCCCAAACGGATTGAGAAGTAGCGGAATAGGATTTGCATTGCAATTCATTCCTTAATTGCAAGGTTAATGCAAGGTTGCGGCAAGGTTAATGCAAGGTTGGCATGATAGAATACCTTACAGAACAGGAGGTTTTGAATATGGATACAAATTATATCATTGAAACAAAAAATCTGACGAAGCAATACGGCTCACAAAAGAGTGTGGCTGACTTAAACATCCATGTGAAGCGTGGGAAAATTTACGGTCTGCTGGGCAGAAACGGAGCCGGAAAAACCACTACCATGAAAATACTGTTGGGCTTAACGAAGCCGACTTCCGGGGAGGTCAAAATCTGGGGAAAGTCTTTGCAAGGGAATGAAAAGAAGTTGCTGCCCCGTATCGGAAGCCTGATTGAGTCCCCCGGTTTTTATCCCAATCTGACCGGCACAGAGAACCTGCGTATCTTTGCTACTCTGCGGGGCGTACCAAACAATCATGCTATCAAAGATGCTCTGGATCTGGTAGGACTGCCCTACAAAGATAAAAAGCTCTTTTCACAGTATTCTCTTGGTATGAAGCAGCGGCTTGCCATCGCCCTTGCCGTTATGCACGATCCGGAACTTTTGATTTTGGATGAGCCGATCAACGGTCTCGATCCCATCGGTATTGCAGAAGTACGATCCTTTATTCGAGAGCTTTGCGACGCAAGAGGAAAAACTATTTTGATTTCCAGTCACATTCTTTCAGAGATTTCCTTGCTGGCTGACGATATTGGAATTATCGACCACGGCGCGTTGCTGGAAGAAGAAAGCCTTGCTGAGCTGGAGCAAAAAAGCAGTAAGCATATCCGTTTTACGCTCTCTGATACTGCACAGGCGGCAAGAATTTTGGAACGCAATTTCCATGAAAACCATTTCTCCATACAGGACGACCACAATCTGCGTCTGCACAACCTGGATCTGCCTGTGGGGAAAATTGTAACTGCCTTTGTAGAAAACGGATTGGAGGTATCGGAGGTGCATACTTGTGAAGAAAGTCTTGAAGATTACTTCAAGCGTGTGACAGGGGGAGAAGGAATTGCTTAAACTAATCAAATGCGAATTTTTGAAATTAAAACGGAAGCCATTGGTATTTATTTCCCTACTGCTTTCTGTTTTCATGCCATTGGCTTATGCTTTCTTTCTGGCAGATGTAAACACTGATGTGGATGCTGTAAATGGAGTGATGTCCAGCCTATTCCAGCTTAGTGCATATTTGCTTTTGATGCCGCTTCTTGTGATACTGGCTTCGAATCTGTTGTTTGAGGAATTTGATAATGACACACTGAAAAACCTTGTTACCGTACCGGTAAATAGAACCAAGCTGGTGCTGTCCAAGATGCTGGTTTTACTGTTGTTTGCCGTTGGCTTTATGGCAGTTGGAGGATTGGTAAATCTTGCGGTTTTGTTGTTTCAGGGTTGGGAACCGGTTGGATTTTGGACCTTGTTTGGCGTTGGAATTGAAGAAGGGCTGATTATGTGGGTGGGCGCACTTCCCTGTATTCTGCTCGTTGTTCTTCTTAATAAAAACTATATCGTGTCTGTCGTGATTACCTTTTTCTATACGATTGCGAATTCTATCCTTTCCACGAACGATATGTTTCTCACACAGCCTTTTGGTTTGAACATAGGAACCCTGTTTCCGGGGCCGCTGGCCTTCCGCTGGACATTCCAATTTTATGACCAAAGCCAGACCAGTGCGGAGTTAGCAGATTTGTTGGAACGGGTCAGTCCGTATTTTCTGAATGGTGTTCAGGTATTCGGTGTGATTATTGTGGAAGCCATTGTATTTCTTGCGCTGATTGCATTTGTTTACCGGCGACAGGAAATCTAAGGGGGTGTGACTATGTGGAACTTATTAAAATCGGAATTACTGAAACTGCGCCGGTGCCAGATTCTTTTGGTAGGGCTGGTGGCGCTTGCACTCTGTCCTTTGGTTCAGTATGGAAGTCAGTTGATTGTGGAGGCAGAGTACCGAAATCCAAATTATGATTTTTCTGCACTATTTGAAAATGTTGTTTGGGGAAACACTCAAATATTCCTTCCAATTTCACTGGTAATGATCGGAGGATGGCTTATAGACAGAGAATCCACTCATGATACACTGAAAAACATCATGACAATTCCTGTTTCTATGCCGAAAATGTTGGGAGCTAAGTTACTTTTAGTCGGTATGCTTGCAGTTCTGCTGGGAATATACAGCGTTGGCATTACCTTGATTACTGGATTGACGGTTGGATTATCGGGACTGACAGCGGAAGTGTTTTTTCATGGAGGTACGCAGATCGTGTTAGCGGCTCTGACGACCTATTTGGTCTGTATGCCGCTGATCCTGATTTTTGGGCAGATCCGAGGGGCATATCTGGGCGGTTCCATTCTGGCGTTCTTCCTTGGATACAGCATGTTGTTTTTCAAAAGTGGTATCCTTGCCAGCATCTATCCGTTCTCTGCTGCGCTGATTTTAGTGGGATTTGACATGAGTGAATATGCCGGAACAACCACATCCTCAACCCCTTTGTTAGCGGTCATTGGGGTTGGCATCATGGTTCTCTGGGCGGTGCTGTTGTTACTGATGTCCAGTAACAAAAAAGAAATGAAATCCCGTAAACAGGCAAATGCCAAGGGAAAAGGAAAGCGTGCTGTACGCAGGAAAGGAAGGTGATAGCTGTGAAGAAAATAGTTTTATCATTATGCCTGATACTATTGGGTGCTTCTGTGCTTTCAGGTTGTACAAAAGACGAATTTCTCGATCAGTATAACAATATTGTTCAGTCTGCTGGTTCCATAGCGCTTACCGGAAATTCATCCTTACAAGGTACGAAAGAAAAAGGAATTGATGATTATACAGGAAGCTATACAGCCAACTATGAGGATTTTTCAGATACAGAGTATTTGTTCGGCGGAACTTCCATAAAGCGTGAAGCTGGTAAGGATCTGTCTATTGACTGCGCGCTGGAGGTTACGGAGGGAACTGCAAAAGTATTTTGGATTTCTGGAGCTGATGAAGCAGTCACTTTGTTTGAAACAACCGGAACATATAGTGACACAATTACACTTCCTGATGGTGGAAATTATATTGGCATTGAATGTGAGAATTTCACTGGAAACATTGAATTAAATATTGAATAATACTCTGCCGGACGACGGCAAAAGAAAAAAAGCCGTCGTAGAGCAGACAATTTGACACGCCCATTTGAAACGGCGGCTTTGATTTTCAGAGCCGCCGTTTCTTTGCGTTTACACAATCCTATGACGACTTGCAGGGACACGGTAGCCGATTGGAGGTTATTTTGCCGTGTCTCGTTTGCTTTTTCAAAGCTCGCATGATCTACATCAGTTAAAAAAGCATTGCTCCTCCCGGGCACGTATAACATTGCATCGGCATTATCGTTCCGTGTAATTCAGTACAATAATGGCTGTTCTTGGTGCCATTATTTCGGAGATACTCCAGTTGTCTGCTGCTACCGTTCCCCATCTCTGTTCGGTTCACCCTTTAACCACCCGTGAATCGAAATGGAGGTACATAATGAAGAAAGTCAATCTCCGGGATCTGTATCCCGATGTTTATAAAACCGATCACTTTGTAGAAGTAACAGAAGATGTGCTGGAGACGATCAGAGATTCTGAGCGTGCAGAAGCTGCCTATGATCGGAGGATGTATCATTATAAGGCGCATTACTCTCTGGATTGTGAGAATGGCATTGAAAATGCGATCCTGATGAAGCCCCAGACGCCGGAAATGCTCCTGGAGGAAAAGCAGCTGCGGGAGCAGCTCTACATCGCAGTGATGGCTCTGCCGGAGAAGCAGGCCAAGCGGATTTATGCCCGATACTACCTGGGAATGACGGTAAACGAAATTGCCGAAGTAGAAGGTGTAGACCCAAGCCGTGTCCGAGACAGTATCCGGCGTGGCTTAAAACAGCTCGGAAAATATTTTTGATAAAGTTTCATTTGATGCGCCTGTTTTTTGTCAGTGTTAATAAGAAGGTTATACCGATTTGAAGTGCGCTTATTAAGAAAACGCCAGATCCAGGGGCGTATCACCTCTGCATCTGGCGTTTTCTTATAGATTTGTACTTGCCTGTTTATCCAATATACGGGAATATTAAAGCAGCTTCACACCCTTTCGGGAAAACATTAGTAAGTTTGAAATTGCCGTTATGAGCTATGGCGACTTGTTGGACAATCAGAAATCCAAGCCCATGTCTTAAATCAAGCCGCTCATCTGTGCTTTCCATATAATGCGGTTTTTCTTCCAGCTCTTGCAGCTTTTCAGCAGACAGACCCGTTCCGTTATCCGTAACCGCCAAGATAAGATAGTTTTGCGATGTTGTAAGCGAAAGGCAGACTTCACAGCCCTGTGGGTTGTGTTTTATGCTGTTCTGGACAAGGTTGTTTACAGCTCGCGAAATCAATCTGGCATCACATTCCAACACAGCATTTTCGGCGTCAGGAGTGATCTTAATTCCGATGTTGTAGCTATCGGAAATTCCTGTATTCAACAGGTCTGCTACATAGGATCGCAGTAGTTTGGATAAGCGAACCATCTCTTTATGAAGCGGCTGCATCTCATATTCCAACTGCGATACTAAATTCAAATCCTGCACCAGCTCTTTGATTTTTACACTTTGCTCCCGTACTATTTCCGCCTGTTCACGGATGCTCTTGCTGGCAGCTTTACTTTCTGCAATACGGCCCGCATACCCCATAATCATGGAGAGAGGTGTGCGGATGTCATGAGAGACCCCGCTGATCCAGTTGGCTCTGGCTTCGTTTTGCCTGCTTAATATCAGAGAGGCTTTATTTACGCTGTTCGCAATTTCGGATAACTCTCTATCAATATGGAGAGAAACGGGTTTGCCATCGGCCAATGTTTCAATGGCATCTACAATCGGTTCCGTGTTCTGGATGATCCTGCGTTTTGAAAAATAGTAGGCCAAAAACAGGCACAGCACATCCATGCCCAACATTCCTATCACATAGAGGGGAATTTTCTGAATAGTCTCCATGGAATAGTAGTTGCTGGTGAGCTTCATATAGCTATTCTTTGGATACCCTAAAACTAACAATCCATCCTCTGTACTCCAGACAAAAACAGGATAATCCTCCAGATAGCCTTTGGAAAATAAAGCTACCTCTTGAATGCTGTAATGTTGCGGCACTTCTTGTGGCACATCGAGCCGCCAGAAGCATTCGCCCGTTGACGTTAGATACATGGCCCAGATATTGTACTGGCGCAATTTCTGCTCTGCGTAATCGGGCAAACCTTCTGTGGTAGCCGCAGTAGAGGTCAGCTCAAGCATGGCGCGCGGGGACGCTTCTCCGTAATCCTCTGAAACTGTGTGATAGAAAGTCACGCCATACAGAACGACATTGACAATTACCAGGATCAAAAGAAATGCAGCGAAAGACGCCAAGTGCTTTGAAATATAGGTTCCAAAAGATTTCATGGCGTCACTTCCTTGTAATCAGTTTATAACCCAGCCCCTTGATCGTAATCAGGGAAACGGGCTTTGAGGGATCGGCTTCAATTTTTTCCCGAATCCGCCGTACATGGGCATTCAGGCTATTTTCATAGCCGAAAGGATTGTCGCCCCATAATGCTTCACAAAGAGCGTCAACCGTAACGATCTTTCCCTCGTTGCGGGCCAGCGTTTCCAGCAGGGTATGCTCTTTTGCGGTCAGGGGGATAATCTCGCCGCCCTTGTTGACCTCTGCCCGGCTAAAATCAATCGTACATCCATCCAGGAAAACCCGCGGGCTGTCCTCTTTATAAGTTCGGCGCAAAACCGCATAGACACGCAGTAATAGCTCCTGCGGCATAAACGGCTTTGAAATATAATCGTCTGCTCCAAGGCCAAGACCGGCCAACTTGTCTGCTGCTTCGTCTTTTGCGGTCAGAAAGATGATTGGCACATTTGTAAAAGTGCGGAGCTGCTTCATCAGGGAAAAGCCGTCCCCATCTGGCAGCATGACATCCAAAACCATCAAGTCGGGTTTTTCTTTTTCTGCCGTTATTATAGCCTCTTTTACCGTTGCGGCAGTAAGTACCGTTTCAAAACCAGCATCGCTTAAAAAATCGGATACCATTTTCAGCAAATCTGGCTCATCGTCTACAAGCAAGAGCTTCTTCCGATGCAGAAAAGAGTTGTCCATAGCGTCACCTCCCGAAAGTATTATAACATAGGATTTCAAGTCTGCGGAGGGCATCCTCAAAAGTAAGGTAAAAGTAAGGACGGGAGAATGTAGATGTCAGGTTGAAGTTGTACCATAGAAGCATCGAAAGGAGATGTTTCTATGGACTATATCATTACAACGGAACATTTGACCAAGAAATATAAGAACTTCACTTCGGTCAATCATGTTTCGCTTCATATTCGCAAGGGCAGCATTTATGGTTTTCTTGGCCCGAACGGGGCAGGCAAATCCACTACCATGAAAATGCTGTTGGGGTTGACCGCTCCCACAAAAGGCAGCTTTACCATTGATGGGAAACAGTTTCCGCAGGATCGGATTGCCATTCTCAAAGAAATCGGCTCTTTCATCGAAGCGCCGTCTTTCTACGCGAATCTCACCGGGCGGGAAAATCTTGACATTATCCGCCGCATTTTGGGACTGCCGAAAGCTGATGTGGAAGATGCTCTGGAACTGGTAGGGCTGACCGAGTTTGGCGACCGGCTGGCAAAACAGTATTCGCTGGGAATGAAGCAACGCTTGGGCCTTGCCGGGGCGCTCTTGGGGCGTCCGCCGATTCTGATTCTGGACGAACCCACAAACGGTCTTGACCCGTCTGGTATCCACGAAATCCGCAATCTGGTAAAATCCTTGCCCAGCCTTTACGACTGCACGGTGCTGATCTCGTCCCATATGCTGTCTGAAATCGAATTGATTGCAGATGACATTGGGATTCTCAACCACGGGCGGCTGCTGTTTGAGGGAAGCATGAATGATCTGCGTCAATACGCCCTGCAATCCGGCTTCGTTGCGGACAATCTGGAAGATGTGTTTCTTTCTATGGTTGAGAAAGATAACATGGACAGAAAGCAGAGGGCAAAATTATGAAAACGCTGGCAATCGAACTTCGGAAAGGAAAGCGAACCGGCGTGATTCCCGTGCTGCTGGCCGTTGGTGTCTTGGGAGCCGCCTACGCATTTGTCAATTTCATTGTGCGGAAAGACACACTTCTGAATTTGCCGCTGGCCCCGATGGATGTCTTGTTGACCCAGCTCTACGGCATGATTATGGTGCTGAATCTGTTCGGTATCGTGGTTGCTACCTGCATGATCTACAACATGGAATTTAAGGGAAGTGCCGTAAAGAAGATGTATATGCTTCCCGTCAGCGTCCCGGCCATGTATCTGTGCAAATTTCTGATTCTGACGGTCATGTTTTTGGTTGCAATCGTGCTGCAAAACCTGGCGCTTGCACAGATTGGAATGACGGACTTGCCGGACGGCGCATTTGAGATGGGTACGCTGGTACGCTTTGCCGGATACTCTTTTCTCACATCCATGCCGGTACTGTCGTTTATGCTGTTGATTTCCTCGCGCTTTGAAAATATGTGGGTGCCGCTTGGAATTGGTGTTGCCGGTTTTCTGAGTGGTATGGCCCTTGCAAATTCGGGGCTGACGCTTTTGCTGGTGCATCCTTTTGTGATTATTCTGAAACCAGCAGTAGCCATGAGCGCCCAGCCTGATTCGACGGTTGCCCTTGTCGCTTTAGTGGAAACACTGTTGTTCCTTGTTGTGGGCTTGTGGCTGGCGAAGTACAGACGCTACGAGTAAGGAGGGATAATAAGAAATGAGCTTTTTGGATTTACTCAAAATCGAGTTTATGAAAGTAAAACGCTCCAAAATCGTACCCCTGATTTTCATTGCACCTTTATTGGTGGTGGTTTCCGGGGTTGCGAGTTTGAGCAACTACTTTACACCGGAATACACCAATGCGTGGCCTGCTATGTTTATTCAAAGTGCGCTTGTTTACGCCTACTATCTGCTTCCATTCAGCATGATCGTGGTTTGCGTGATGATCGCAGGACGAGAAACAGGAAATAACGGGATTCTGAAAATGCTGGCGCTGCCGGTCAGCCGCTGCACATTATCCATTGCCAAATTCTGTGTGCTTACCTTTTATCTGTTTATGGAGATGGTGGTGTTTCTTGTCGTATTTGTAATTGCTGGGTTGATTGCGACACAGACAATGGGAGTAACAGGAACCCTGCCGATCCTATATCTTCTGAAATGGTGCTTGGGGCTGTTTCTGACTATGCTGCCGTGCATTGCGGCTATGTGGGCCATCACTGTGCTGTTTGAAAAGCCGCTTCTTTCTGTGGGATTAAATCTGCTGCTTGTGATTCCCGGTGTATTGGTTGCGAATACGCCGCTGTGGATCGCCTACCCGTACTGTTACAGCGGTTATCTCGTTTCCTGCTCTCTCCATGACTTTACAGCAGAAACTTCCGACGCCGCTTTTTCGGTGTTTCCGTTCCTGCCATGCGCGATTGTAGTGTTTGGCCTGTTTTTCGCGCTGGCTGTCACCAAATTTGGGAAAAACGAAATGAGGTAAAACTATGGAAAAGAAAAAACTTCAATCAGTTAGTATCGCTGCGCTCATTGTGAGCATCCTACCGCTGGCGGCTCTTGCCCCATCGCTTCTGCACTTTTCGCTGTTGGATGGAGTCCGAACCGCTTGGGCCGGAGCCAATATCGTTTTTGTCCTGCTGGGTCTGATTCTTTCGGTGGTATGTGTGCGGAGCAGGGAAAGCCGCAGCATTATCAATATTGTATCAACTACAATCAGCGTTTTTTGGCTGCTGCTGATGGTGGGAATTGTTGCGCTTGCCATGTTCCTTACTTTCGTTCAGTGAGGAAACGGTTATGCGTAGAGTTGGGAAATTTATTGGATGCTGCCTGATCGCGGTTTCTTTGCTAGCTTGTACTGCCTGCTCCATCTCGATAGGTTAGAGCAAAAAGCAAAGCTGTATTATGGTAACTATTGCTGTAAAACGGATTTTGATTTAATTCGAAAAATTAAAGCCTTAGTCAAGTAACTAACTACAGACACCATCTGCCAGACGACGGCAAAAGAAAAAAAGCCGTCGTACAGCAGACAATGTGATACGCCCATTTGAAACGGCGGCTTTGAGAAATCAGAGCCACCGTTTCTTTACGTCTACACAAACCTATGATGAATTTTCAAGGAATATTGTAGCCAATAGTGATTTAAATTGTTATATTTGTTTGAAAATCAAAAAAGATCTAGTGAATCTTCTGCATATACCCACATTTGCAAATTTTCATCAAGATATAATCTTGTATATTCCAGTGGTTCATTAATAGCAAGTTCATTTAATACACAGTCTGATCCAGGCGTGGTTTTTAAGTCCTTCTCAGCTTCCCAACAATCAATGCGGAGCATATAGCCGGCACTGGTATAAACATCAATACTGTTGCACTGTGGATTGTATTCTGCAAATATTGTTCTCATCGTATCCCATCTCCCTATGATTCAATCGATCATTAATTGTAAAAATTAAGAAGCATTCCAATCAGTTCACCATGTCAGTTTTATTTTGTGTTATACTATTTTATATAATTTTTTTGCCCTTGTATTTTCCCTTATCAGAGTTCGTAAACACTGGTGGGACGATATAACACAAGGGAAACAATAAGGGAAAGTTCGCCTGTGATAAATTCAGTATTTTCAAGGGTTTGCGGAGAATTTAACAACAAGATATAATAGTTATTAAATTTCTTAAAACAGGTGAAATCTCAATCGGAATTGACCGAGCACATTGGGCGAGGGATACTTCTTATTTGAAGGGAAAGAAGATGGAATTGAAGAGTTTAGAAAAACTTGAATTTAAGGAGCATATAGATGAAATTAGCAGATTTAGCAACAGGTTCTGATTGGATAGTGTGGATTGTCTTTGCAATATTTGCTGTACTTTCTATAACTTTACTTTCTGGACGCGGGAGCTGGTTTATTTCTGGATATAATACAGCTACAAAAGAAGAAAAGGAAAAATATGATGAAAAGAAGTTATGCAGAACAATGGGAATTGGAATGTCTATTATAGCAATTCTTGCATTAATTATGGGCTTGCTTGAAAATATTTTGCCTGCATTTTTTGTATATATTGCATTGGGGATTATTTTGATTGATGTCGTGGTAATTATCATTTTGGGAAACACGCTATGCAGAAAGTAATAACTTCCAGTTAGTTGAGATGTTGCAAAATTTGGAATCAGGAGAGAATAAGAATGATTAACAATTTGATGTACATTGAATTAAAAACGGGATATTCTGATGATGGTCCGGCATGGATTGGATATGTCAAAACTTCAAAAAGTAAGAAAACAATCTATTTTAATGACCATGCCTTTCAGAAGAATATCGGTAACTATGCAAATTATATAGATATTGAAAATGGTGATAAATATTGGCTTTCCGGACTGAAAAAGGAAGAGAGCAATCGTCATTGGGCAGGACATGGAAAGATTATGATTGATCGTAGAGCTGTTAATGAATACCTTTCCCTGATTGGTGAAAAGGAATTGCCATTAAATCTGTTTGAAGTAGTTGATATTGAAGATAGATTTCCGGTTAAAAGAGTAAAAGAATTATTGAATGAAAAGAAATAGCAATGCCAGCAGTCTTGCAATATTGAGAATAAAAAAATTGTGACATTGTCACATATGCGTGCTAATATGATTATAGAAAAAGTGTGCTGCCGATAGACGGTTAGCCCACATACTTAATTGATTGAAAATAACCGTTCAGTTTGCGAGGCGGGGGCGGTTATTTTTGTGTCTTGTTATTAACTTTGCCGAATACCTTTGAGTAACGAGGGAGTAAGATATATGGAGCAGTTATTGATTGTTGAAGATGATATTGGTTTGAATCAAGGTTTATGCAAAGCACTGAAAGTAGATGATCGGAAAATCATTTCCTGCAAAGACCTGAAAACGGCGAAGGAGCAGCTGCTTTGCGGCGGTGTATCCCTGATCCTGTTAGATATCAATCTGCCGGATGGCAGTGGGCTTGAATTGCTACGGGAGGTCAAGGAAACCATACCCGGGATTCCTGTTATTCTGCTGACTGCCAATGATACCGATCTGGACATCGTGGACGGACTGGAGAGGGGCGCTGATGATTACATTACCAAGCCCTTTTCTCTTTCGGTTTTGCGGGCAAGGGTGAATACCCAACTGCGAAAGCAAGCGTCAAGCCATAAAAATGCACCGACCCATATTGATCTTTTTCACTTTGACTTTGAGGCTATGACCTTTTATGTGGGAGATTCAAAAGTGGAATTGAGTAAAACAGAGCAAAAATTACTGCGTCTGCTTGTTGAAAATCGTGGTCGAACCATGACCCGTGGAGACCTTGTAGACAGGATCTGGACAGATGGTGCTGAATATGTGGATGAAAATGCTTTGTCTGTTACGATCAAGCGTCTGAGGGATAAGCTTGGGGCACAGAAATACATTAAAACCGTCTATGGAATCGGTTATAGTTGGGTGACAAAAGATGAATAAAAGCGGCATCGCGATCATACTGCTGTGTTTTCTGGCGGCAGCAGCTGTTGTATTATGGGAGCGGAGAAAGGTCATAAAAGCGATGGAAGAAATCGAAAGGATGCTGGACGCCGCCATGACCGGCTCCTTTTCTGAAACAACTTTTGATGAAAGCCAGCTGTCTGCTTTGGAAACAAAGTTTGCACACTATCTTTCTGCCGCAGAAGCATCTTCTCGAAATATGGCACAGGAAAAAGACAAAATCAAATCCTTGATTGCGGACATTTCCCATCAGACGAAAACGCCGATTGCAAACCTGCTGTTATATAGCGAGCTTTTGATGGAGGAAACTCTGCCTGCATCGGCAAAGGAAAACGTGGAGGCACTGTACAAACAATCGGAAAAGCTACGATTTCTGATTGATTCTCTCGTAAAACTTTCCAGACTGGAAAATGGGATCATTTCACTTTCCCCTCAGCAAGCATCACTTCAGCCGCTGCTTGAAAGCGTAGTAGAACAATATGCCGCCAAGGCTTCTGGAAAAGGATTATCCATATATCTGTACAATACAGATATTTCCGCTACATTTGACTTCAAATGGACAGAGGAAGCACTGGCTAATATTGTAGACAATGCCATCAAATATACGGAGCATGGAACAATCACGATTTCTACCGTAAGTTACGAAATGTTTACAAGGATCGATATATCGGATACCGGTTCAGGTATCTCGGAAAACGAGCAGGCAAAGATATTTTCCCGTTTTTATCGTTCAAATGCTGTTCAGGAACAAGAAGGGGTTGGCATCGGCTTATACCTTGCCCGACAGATTATATCCGGTGAGAGCGGTTATATCAAGGTTGCTTCCGTTCCGGGAAAAGGAAGTACGTTTTCCATATTTCTGCCGAAATAATAACAATTCTATCAAAATTGTTAGATTTTATTTTCCGCCGGAAAGAATGTGGAAAGAATCCTATGCGATAATCTGTATGTATCAAAGGATCATTTCCTTTCATACATACAGATTTTTTCATGGAGGTACTCGTTTATGGAGGTTTTACAGGCAAAAGACCTGAAAAAGATTTATGGCTCCGGTAATAACGCAGTTCATGCGTTGGATGGAGTTGATTTAAGTGTGAAGAAGGGAGAGTTTGTTGCAATTGTCGGCACATCCGGATCCGGAAAATCCACGCTGTTGCATATGCTGGGCGGGCTGGATCGTCCTACAAGCGGCACGGTCATGGTGGACGGACAGGATATTTTCTCCCTGAAGGAGGAAGCGCTGACCATCTTCCGCCGCAGGAAAATCGGCTTTGTATTTCAGAGCTACAATCTTGTTCCGGTGCTGAATGTATATGAAAATATCATTCTACCCACTGAACTGGATGGCGGAAAGGTAAACAAGGCTTTTGTGCAGCAGATCGTGCAGACGCTTGGACTGAGCAACCGTCTGGATGCCCTGCCCAATCAGCTCTCAGGCGGTCAACAGCAGCGAGTAGCCATTGCCCGTGCGCTGGCGGCGGCACCCGCTATCATTCTGGCAGATGAACCGACAGGTAATCTGGACAGCAAGACCAGTCAGGATGTTTTGAATCTGCTGAAGGTGAGCAGTCAAAAATTTGCCCAGACCATCGTGATGATCACCCACAACGAAGAGATTGCCCAACTATCTGACCGGAGCATCCGCATAGAAGATGGCCGCATTGTCACGGGCCGATGAGGAGGTGACCGTAATGAAGGTAAGAAATCAAAAATGTATTCGAAAGCTCAGCTTAAAATCTCTTTATGCGAACCGTCGCCGCAATCTGATCGCCATTTTTGCCATTGCGCTGACAACGATGCTATTTACGTCCATGTTCACCATTGTCTTGTCGTTGAACGCCAGTTATGAAACCTACCAGTTTCGGCAGGTAGGTGGCTATGCACACGGTACCTTTAAAGATGTTTCCTCCGAGCAGGCGGAACGTATCGCTGCTCATCCAAAGGTGAAGGCTGCGGGGGCACGGAAGGTGATCGGCATCACTGTGGATGGCGTCTTTTCCAAAACGCCTGCAGAGATCAGCTACATGGATGCCAACTGCACCAAATGGAGCTATGCCACCCCTACTACCGGGCGGATGCCCGAAAGCGGTAAAGAAGTAGCCATGGATACGGCAGCGTTGCAGCTGCTTGGCGTAACGCCGGAGCTGGGCGCCGAGGTCACGGTTTCCTATTCCATCACGGACAAGGATCAAACCGCCTTTACTGTAACAGATACCTTTACGCTGGTGGGCTATTGGGAATATGATGAACTAATGCCTGTTCACTACATCAACATCAGCCGTGATTACGCAGATGACATCGAAGCGCAGGCAGTGAAAACAGGGTTACAGCCTTTCCGCACCGATTTGAATGTCATGCTGGCCTCCGGCACAAATATTCAAGGGCAGATGGAGCAGGTGGATACCGATCTTGGCTACACATGGGACAGCTATACCGATCCCAACAGCGTCCGGATCGGCGTCAACTGGGGATATACCTCATCCCAGCTGGAGTCACAGCTCGATCCAGAGCTGATGATCGCCATAGCAGCGTTTTTGCTGCTGGTGATTTTCACGGGGTATCTTATCATCTATAACATTTTTCAGATCTCTGTTGCAGGGGATATCCGGTTTTACGGACTTCTGAAAACCATTGGCACAACGCCCCGGCAGCTCAAACGTATCATTCGCCAGCAGGCACTTCTGCTTTGTCTGATCGGCATTCCAGCAGGACTGTTGCTGGGCTACGGCATCGGCGCTGTTCTGGTACCTGTTGTCTTGCGCTCCACCCAGTTGGATGCAGGCATCACCACCATCAGCACTTCGCCTGTGATCTTCCTTGGTTCCATGCTGTTTGCCCTGTTGACGGTGCTTTTATCCTGTTCCAAGCCCGGAAAAATGGCAGCCAGGGTCTCTCCGGTAGAGGCTACCAAATATACGGATGCGATACAGACTAAGAAAAAACAGCGCAGCACCCGGGGAGCCAAGCTCCATCAGATGGCCTTTGCCAATCTGGAACGAAACAAGAAAAAGACGGTGCTGGTGGTGGTGTCTCTGGCACTGTCGGTGACACTGTTCAATGCGCTGTGTGCCTTTGTGGGAGGCTTCAGCATGGAGAAGTATGTATCCTCCATGACCTGCGCCGATTTTATCGTCAG
Organism: Blautia sp. MCC269; assembly: GCF_018785655.1. Taxonomy (NCBI): domain Bacteria; kingdom Bacillati; phylum Bacillota; class Clostridia; order Lachnospirales; family Lachnospiraceae; genus Blautia; species Blautia sp. MCC269. The sequence continues at coordinate 43,994 of NZ_WQQE01000033.1, forward strand.
CACTCCCGACTATTTCCGTTTCAACCCGGCAGATGAATTCATCACGCCAGAACAGATCGAGGAGATCGCAGCAAACACAAAGGCCAGTCTTTCCGGCACGGGATATGCTGTGCTAAAAACCGCATACCTGTGGATGACGGAGGATGCTCTGCGGCAAGACTATGCAAGGTACGAAAGTGCCGAGCAGTTGGACATCCATATGAGCCGCATGGAGCACCGGGGCAATATGGTGATGGGAGATACCAGAATCGAGGCTCTGGATAACAGTCTGTTTGACAAGCTGCAAGTGTTCGACGGAGATATTTCTCCTATGCTGGAGCCGGACAATAACGCCATTGCCATTGCGGTTTCTTTGGATGATTACGGCAATCTGCCCAATCCTGAATACTACCCCAAGGTGGGAGACACGATCACGGCTACCTATGCGGATGATGTGAAATATATCGACAGCCGCACAGGGGAACTGTGCAACGAAGACACACCGGAGGAGTACCTTCAGGCAAAATTGTATGGGGCCAGAGATGTAGAGTACACGGTCTGCGCCTTGGTAGAACTTCCGAACTCCATGGGTTATCGTTATGGTGGTATTGGATATAACGCAGTTTTGCCTGTGGACACCGCACAGAGGGACAGCGGTGGTGCAGTCGTTCCGATGCTCTACCTGTTCGACACAGCGGACGAAGCTGACGAGGCCGAAGCAGAGCAATATCTGTCAAAGCTCACGGCCGGTGAGTTTTCGCCCTTGATGTATGAAAGCAAAGCCACGGTTCGCTCTGAGTTTGCTCAGTTCCGGCAGATGTTCCTTCTGATCGGTGGTATCCTCTGTGCTATCATTGGGCTGGTGGGACTCTTAAATTTCTTCAACGCCATGATGACCGGTATTCTTTCCCGCCGCCGGGAATTTGCGGTGCTTCAGGCTGTAGGAATGACGCCCCGACAGCTCAAAACCATGCTGATCTACGAGGGGTTGTTTTACGCAATGTCTTCCGTATCGGTGGCCTTTGTGCTTTCACTGGCGGTGGGACCTCTTGCGGGGAAAATGCTGGGCAGTATGTTCTGGTTCTTTGAGTATCGGTTCACCGTTCTGCCTGTCCTGCTGACAATTCCGGTATTTCTTCTGCTTGGGTGGCTGATTCCCTGCATGATGTATGATAATGCAGCGAAATGCAGCATTGTAGATCAGTTAAGGGATGCTCAATAATTGTTAAGCCATAATTAGCCCTCTGTCAATGAAAAGGCTGAGGGCTGGAATTCAAATAATAATCAAAGTGACCATTACACTGGCCAGCGGCAAGAAACAGGTCATTTCCGTTACTGTGCAAAAAACAACAGTAAGAACAACAAAGATCACCGGACTGAAATCAAGCGTGACCGTTGCAAGAAATAAAAAACTTACGCTGAAACCGGTCATCGGCCCGATCACTTCCCAGGAGAAGGTTACCTACAGTTCTTCAAATAAGAAGATCGCAACGGTAAGTTCCAGTGGTGTGATCACTGGAAAGAAAAAGGGAACAGCCTATATCACAGTGAAATCTGGAAAGATCCGCAAAAAAGTAAAAGTAGTAGTTAAATAAAAATGATTTAAGCAGGAGCTGCCTTTCATGAATACACATGGAATGTCAGCTCCTTTTTTCATTTTTTGCATGTAGCTTTATTTGCAGAAGTAGATTACGATATTAATAGTTGACCAGGGAGAGAAGAATGATTAGATAATATGTTATAGTGATAATGGAATTATGGTAACAAAAAAATTTATAAAAAAAGTGCAACCAAACAGAAAAAAATACGTTATATATAATAGACAACATTAATATGGCACACTGCAAATAACCTATCTGCATAAAAACACTAATATACAGGGGAGAAATGTGATATGGAAGATATACATATTATAAATTTATTTTTAGAAAGATCAGAAGATGCAATTCGCCAGGTAGAAGTAAAGTACGAAAAATTTTGCTTTAAGATTGCATGGAATATTTTATATAACACAGAAGATTCAGAAGAATGCGTAAATGATACGTGGCTGATAACGTGGAATAAGATTCCGCCTAAAACGCCAACAAAATTATCTGCATTTCTTGGAAAAATAACCAGAAATTTGGCATTGGACAATTTCAGAAAGAAAAATGCTTCAAAAAGAGCAGATACACATATGATGGATATTTGTGGTGAAGTGGAAAAACTGGAAAATACAATAAAGGATTATGTGGAAGAGGACATAAAGAAAAAGGAAATTTTGAATATTTTAGAAAAATTTTTAAGTGATTTAAAAGCAGGGGACAGGGATATTTTTGTCAGGCGATATTGGTATATGGATAATATTAAAGACATTGCAAAAAGACATGGATGCTCTGAGACTAAAATTAAATCCAGTCTTTTTCGAAGCAGAAACAAATTATGGGAAGAGGTGAAAGAAATCATATGAAAAAAGAAAACAATTTTTTGGATCTGATGGGAGAAATAGATGAAAAATTTGTTTACGAAGCTTCCCTGCCATGGAAAAAGCGAAATGTTAATTTGAAATTAAAATTAGCAAAGATTGCAGCAGCAGGAGTTGTAATAGCATTATTGATAGGAGGCTTGGGACATCCGCATGAGATAAAGGCGGCCTGGGAACAGATTACTTCGTGGATTCAAACTGCATTGGGGATTAATGAAAATGTAGAATCATATATAGATAGTGTTGGAAAAACGATTACTAAAAATGGAATTTCTATTACGTTAGATGAAATTGCTGCTGATAAGGAGAATTTATGGGTGGCAATATCTGATAATATAAATGATTCAAAAGAAAAGGAGACTATTCTACTAACAGAAGTGGAGATAAATGGAAAAGCAGCACAGTTAGATGGAACATATGCTCTGGAGAAAAAGGAGAACGGAACAGATGGTCAGGTTTGTCATTATAGGTTGGAAGATACAACTTTTAAAGATAATACAGCAGATATAAAAATGAAAGTATGGTTATTTGATCCAACAGAAATGGATACTGCAGATACAGAAGATACGGATGACTATATTTTTGAATTTTCATCAAATTGGGAAGAACTAGAGAAGAATACCATAAATGTAAATGTGAATAAAAAAATAAAGATATCTCCAAATCAAAATCTGACGATTTCAAAAATGAGCTTAAACGATTTGGCAAGTACAATTTATGGAAATTTGGATAATAAAGAATATGAAGATTATTATTTACTAGGAACCGACGATAAAGGAAATCAGGGGCTTTATAGAATGACAAATTATGGAGGCACAGAGACTGTGTTTGAAGAAAGCAGAAATAATACAAAATATAAAGGAATTTCTCCAGATGCTAAAACGGTGACATTAGAATTATATGTAAATAAAGAAGAAAAAAACAGCACAACATATAAAAAATATGAAACTGGAATAGAAGATACTTACGGAGAAGGCGAAGGACGTGTTTATGAAAGTGATGAAGATCCTCTGGATTTATATAGCCCAGTGGAAGGAAAAATAGAAATTAAAATCAGATGACAAAAGAATAATTTGATCGAAGAGAGGGAGGAGATACCGCAATTGGATATTTTTACTGTAGAGATAAAAAAATAACAATAAAATGTTTGGTGGTACATTTAAGATTCGTATAAATAAAAATGGTATAATTACATTTCCGTAAGTAATACGAGAAGTTGATTAAATCTTTGAAAATCGAAAATACAAAATATAGCAAAAGTGCGATTGACGCCAACAATATCTTGTGTTAATATGATTGTGAGATTTGTATTTGTATCTGTAGACACAGATAAGAAACGCTGGTTCCGGATCTGACCGGGAGTAAAACATTAAGGAGCCAAAAGCCTCCTGCCTTTGTAATAAATAAGGTCATTTAGAATGAAAATTTCTAAATGGCCTTTTTTTGTTGCAAAAATATGGCAGACAACAAGTACAGATCAGCAAATAAGAAAAGGAGGATCATAAAAAACACAAGGAAGCTCAGAATGCAAGGAGGGCGTTATGAAACGAAAAAAGATGGAAAAGGAGGTCGTGCACCTTCTTGAATGGATTATCGAATATCCAGGAGTATGGCAGATCGTATGTAATCCAGATGGAAAAGAAACTTCGCCTGAATCTTTTAAGATGGCATATGATATGCTGGTCAAAAAATCTCTGTTTTATCTGATACCGGTATTGTTTGCAACACATCCGGGAGAAGAATCACTGGAGATGGCGAAAAATTTATGTACGGCTGACTCTGCTGCCCGCGAGATCCGAAAAAATGGTATAGGAGCGTTAGTCAAATGTATGCGGGAACATCTGGAATGAAACTGGAAAACTTTATAAAGTTATGGGAGGACAATTATGAACAAATCAATCATGATGGGACGAGTAGTAAATGAGCCTGATTTACGCTACACACAGACAGAGAATGGAGAACTTGCCATCGCAAACTTTCGCTTGGCGGTAAACCGGAAATTTGTACGAAGAGGAGATCCGGAAGCAGATTTCTTCAGCTGTACGGCTTTTGGCCGAAAAGCAGAGTTCGCGGAAAAATATCTGTTTAAGGGGATCAAGATTCTGGTAGAAGGTCGTATGCAGAATGACAACTACAAGAATCGGGCTGGTGAAAATGTCTACGGCATGCGGCTTATGATTGAAGAGATTTCTTTTGCAGAAAGTAAGAAAGCTTTAGAATCTGGAAATGACGAACGGGAAGAAGCGGAAAGAGAAACAAGGGCATCTTCTAATCGAAACCGTTCTGACCGTGCAGAAAACCAGCGTTCAGCTTCCAGAAGCACCAGAAGTGGAAGAGAAGAAGTGGATGACCGCGACTATGACAGAGAACGTGAAGATGGAAGGTACAGAAGCAACACCAGGGCAGGTGCATCAGATGACAGACGGAGATCAAATTCTGGCGGGACAAGATCCAGAGGAACTTCGGCAAGAAGCCGGGAGCGTAGTCAGGATATTGATGACCGGTACATGGAAACAGATGATGAAAAGCTGGATTTTGACTGAGCAAATCATAGGAGGAAATGCTTATGATGGAGGAAATGAACAAATGGTTGTCTGCACATAAAAAGCTGTGCGTGATAACTGGAATTTTTGGTCTGTTAGTATCACCATTTTTATGGCCGATATTTCTGGCAGTGATCATACAGTCCCTTTCACTGGTCATTCCGGTTGCAGCAGGATTGTTTTTCTATGAAAAATTTATTATGAAAAAGGACAAGGAGGAAACGAATGAGAATGATGATGACAACAAACAGCAAAAGAATGCAGATGCCCGTAAAGTACATGCAGATGCTGAAAAGACCGAGGATTTACCGAAAAATCATGAGAAGGGATCGGAAACGGTAAATTTCGATAATCAGGAGAAGCAGGCAAGATGCAGGGCACAGGCTGCCATATGGTACGAAGATGAAGGCTTTGAGCGGATCCAGGCGATTCGGAAAACTCTGGAATCTGAAAATCGAAACCGTTTTTCAGTAAACAGGGAAGGAATCTGCAGTATTTCCATTGGAAAAAGGAAATATCGAAGGGTTGGAATTTTAAAAGGATATCCTTTTGGACAGACAGAGGTGATCCGGGAAAAACTAAAGAAGGATGGTTTCATCACCAGTATGGGATGCAATAATTATCTCTGGATCTCATGGTAGAGAGGAGCTGGAACATGAGCATTTGCTGTAAAGCCATCCGGCAGATCTATTATAATGCAGGAAGTGGATATACGGTAGCTTCCTACATGACCAATGAAGATTTACCGGAGGAAGTAAAAAAACAAAAGAATGGAAATTATGGAATATTTCAGGCATTTGGAACCGAACTTCCGACAAACGAAGGCCTGGATGTGGAACTGACTGGAGACTGGAAACCCACAAAATATGGAATGCAGTATAGTGTGAGCAATTTTTCAGTAACCATGCCAACCACAAAAGAAGGTATTCGGACTTATTTGTCGTCATCCCTGATCAAAGGGATCGGACCGGCAATGGCAGCCCGCATCGTAGAAACGTTTGGGGAAGACACACTGAATGTTTTTAATGACAGCCCGGAGAAACTCCTTCAGGTAAAAGGAATTACGCAGAAACGCTTAGATGATATTCTGGAAGGATAATCGAGTAGGAGGGAAGAGAGTATGAAACTTTTTCTGTAAAATAATGTTTAGAAGGTTCTTCTATGATAAAATAAATATCATTAGGAGGGCCTTTT
>NZ_WQQE01000034.1:0-296 GCF_018785655.1 Blautia sp. MCC269
TGTGCCGGAAATGCCAGCACGAATGTAAACAGAGCTTCCGGGCGGTTGTGGTTGACTGCCCGAAGTATCTTTCCAAGCGTTCCAAGAAAAAGGACAAGACTGCCGGAAACGGCAAAATCCCTTAGGAACTAAGGGCGCACTTCTATACATAGTCTAAAGACCATGTATCGTGCGTCCTGCGGAGCTTACCTCTGCCGCTGATAAAATCAGCAATCCGAGGTCTGCGTTCGCTTCGCTCCGACAAGGTGGCTACACCCCCTTGCGCCGCTAAAGCGGCTATCCCCTGTGTACCCGCC
>NZ_WQQE01000003.1:0-173649 GCF_018785655.1 Blautia sp. MCC269
GTCTCAGATCTGTGTAGCCGGTAGCCAGGTAGATCCTGCGGAACCCGGAAGCATCATTCAGCATGAAAGATCTCTCCGATCCGTGACAGGAGTTCTGCTGAAACGGAATTGGATATCTCTACAGAAACCGCTCCTTTTCGGATGATGATATCTGGCTGGAATCCATTTCTGACAGACTCCTGTTTTATTGGAAGGCTGATCTCTGCAAATGAGATCTTTTGCGGTCTGGTTTCATCTGCCGGGGCTGTAATAACCGAAAGTTCCTTTGATGCCGAAGCTTCAAAAGCTTCTTTTCTTAAGATTCTTTGCCAGTAAAAGAATTGTTTGTCTGAGATTCCATTAGCCCGGCACCATTTGGTCTTATTCATGCCGCTGTTCAAACATTCATTCATGATCTGGGTCCAATGCTCAATACGGACCTGACGTGTGATCTTATCCATAAGATTGCTCCTTTAAAAAACTTTTAGTTTTACAAAGAGATTATCTCATGGTTTTAGGCAAAAAGCACGGTACTGGTTATTTACCGTATACCTGTGTGAAATCTCACCTTAACGATAAACCCACATGTTGCCTTCCCCTCAGACCACAGAGTCGGCACTCCAATTTATGGTATTTCGGCGCTCAATTGCTGTCCCTGCAACCTTGCTGTCTACGCTTAGCCCATTACATTGCTGTAATACACTCAAGACTCGCTTCAAATGCTGTGGTTAGCAGCTTATTTGACAGGATTTCCACCTGTCGGATTGCACGCCCTTTGCTGGACGCACGGTCTGGCACCCGGTATTCCCATTCGACACCTTTCGACATCATTTGAACTTTTGTTCACACTTTGTTAACGGTACCTGACCCGGAGCTCCACGGAGCTCCATTGCTACCTGACCCCAAGCAGCCCCCTCAGACAGATGACTCTAATCTGTCTGTTTGTCGTGTCCAAAACTGACAATTCTCTCACTTTTTCTTGTAATTTTATTGCATACATGTTGCTTTTTATCATACCGAACACTTTATCGAACATCTGGCTTAATGGCATTGCCCAGTGCTTTATTCTACATTAACAGGCCTAAAGACAATGGGGGAAAATCTTAATTTTCAGAATTTTCAGAGTTATCTGGCACTTAACCCCTATAAATTCGTTTTGAAGGAGCTCTGAAATACCTAAGCAATCAGTAATTTATATTTTTTTATATCTTTCAATAAGTCTTCATTTATTTCTTCAATATTTATTAATTTTGCATCACATACTTCTTTAATATATTCCTTAACAGTATCTCTTGATAAATCCACAACTCTTTTTTCCATGCTAAGAGATTCTTTAGTCAACATAATAATTCCACCTATTTTTTCATATGTAAGATTGCAAAAATCCACATGTAACTCTTCAAATCCCAAATACCCCGTTTTACCTTTTTTACTGAAATCTCTTTCTATGCTATATTTATCAAGCATATCATCGTCCAATATAATAAATCTAGATTTTTCAATCCCTGTAGTAGATAAAAGAATTGCTTTTATAGTATCTACTATATTGTCTAAAGACTCACATTTCCAGAACGAAAGAGTATTTCCTTTTGTTGTCCATTCCTGCTTTAGTAGATCAGCTGGGGTATTTCCAATATTAGGCATATATTTTAATTTATTTACAGTATTTGGTTTAGATAATTTTCTGATATAGTACATTTTTCCTCTCCAGGTTTTCTACTACATCCTTTATATAATCTTTCAACCAACCAGTTGTAACTTGTAAAGTTTTCAAAAGTGGCAATAACTCAACATCACTCCAGTTATCAATCAACTGAATGGTATATTCTTTGACACGTTCATCAGAATGATTTAAAAGGCCAGCCAACATCGCCACTCCCCAAGGTTTCACTTCCTCCAAATCGTATCTTAAAAGGGATCTACATATTCCAATCAAATATAAAGGATTATCAAAATTTCTAACATAGATATGTTGAATCACTTCTCCTAAAATTCTCATTTTATAATCATGCTCAATTTCTATAATTTTTCTTTCTGCAGATGAATATTCTTCATTTTCTTCATCAAATAAATTTAATTCTTCCTCCAATTCATATACAAGTTTCTCAATAACTCTATCTTTTTCTGCTTCTTCATCTATAATATTACGTCTTGCAAGCATTCTATTTAATTCTGAAAATCCGCTGTTATTTATAATTTCTGTCGATGTTCTCGTTTCTGCAAAAACAGATGTCTTTTCATTTGATTCTGAGCTATCAAAAGATACGGGTAATATTTTTACAGATGAAGAAATACTTTCCTCAGTATCTTTTGTTCCTTCATTTAATAAGCCTAAAAATAATCTTAAATATAAAGCCTTATTTTTCATCTTGTATCAATCCTTCAAGATCATCTTGTATTTCTAAGAAAATACTCCTAGCTTGTTTTTTAAATATCGCTATTGAATCAGATTCAAATCTAAAGTCCTTATTTTCAGGTATTGTATTAATATCCGTATGGCATATAATCCTTGTTTCTTTTGTCGTTTGCTCAGTTGCATATGTGTATTCTGTAATAATATTTAGACTTTCTTCAATACCATTAATGCTCATCATACCTCGTGCATTCGTTCTGGATGACCATTCCTTAATTGTTTTATTCTTATAGAATGGCCCAACGTACATAACCTGTTTTTCAAACACACTATTGCCATTACATATATTGCTTAAACAAGTAACATTTAACGCTAGTCTATTAGCAAAAACCTTTGCCTTCTTCATAATAAACTGAATAATTTCCGAAGCTATATTAAACTTATCTTCTATCCCTTCCTGATGATCAATATCAAAATTAAAAACACAGTCAATTCTATTTTCAGTACAAATAACTTGGCCTGAATTATCCATAGTTGAAAACGATAAGTCAGAAACATTTTCGATTGTACCTGTTTTAATATCTATTTTTTGAGAATTTACAACATTAGGAAGAAATTCTATTCCTGATAATTCCTTTAATTTAGGCATTAATACAGCTATATTCTCCGCATTTGGGAGTACTTTCTTATTACTAAATGCTGAAAGTTGAATTGTCAAAATTGCGCCCATGCGATACTGCTCCTCTCTCATTCTTGTAGTGTTATATTAGATATATTTAGCTTTTTTAAATAAAAAAACAATTTTCTAATGATAAAAGTATTGATCAGATATTAATACTTTTAAATTTAGATATTATTCATAGTCATAATCTTTTCAACCACATTCCATTTTATCCCTACATATGTACTTCCCTACTTCTACAAACACAGCCGACACATTAGCCTAGGCCTCAAATTAATGTTCAATAATTGGTACTTATTCACCTTACAATATTTCTTATATAATCTCCCCAATAATATTTCCGATATGAATTCATATAATTTAATCAATTGTGCAATGATATCAGTTTATACTGCATTCAGCATAACCGTTTCACTACATTTCATCCGAAGAACCTTTCAATTCCTGGCTACTTGCTGTTCTGTACATTAGTCCTATGGACGAAGTCCTTTTACAAGATTTTGAAACTCCTGCTCTGTATCCACAAAATGATAAGGTGCATACTCTCCATACGCTGTTGGCCTACTAATTGTTACAAGCTGTACTCCCTTGTAACCGACTGCTCGATTCAGTTCCCTTTTTAATTCTACCAGATGTTTCCCATGAGTTGTTTTTAAAGCAAAACAACCATGTGTATCACGATCTTTCGCTACCAGATAACACATTATTCAGCACCTCCTTAAATTCTTGCTCATTTCGAATCAATCCACTTTCATACTTTTCACGCATTACTCTTCCTGTTTCTATCGGATAATTCTTCTTATATAGGTAATCATGTAACCAGTTATTCAGCTGTCTGTCAAATAGCGTATTAAACTGGATTTCTATAGGATAATGTCTTCCACTTTTCTGATAATACACATGAACACCTCTGTATCCATCATCCACTGCTTTTCCTTCTGTCATATCTGCGACTCTGAATTGCGAAGAGCCTCCTTCTAATATTTGATCGTAACTATCACAAAAAGCCCGAAACCCCAGTATATCATTAAATACTTTCCGCGTCTGATGATCTGGATAGTAACGGTCATACTTCAAAAGTATGGAATCCAAACTCTTTATCCTATAATCTAGCGCAATATCTGAAAGGATTTCCAGTTCATCCAACCACTCAGTCAGCTCAATCAATTCAGCAATTAATATATCCTTATCAAAATAATGCAAATTCTTCTTCAATGGAATTCCCATATGTGACTCAAATGACAACGCATCCAGAATTTCCATCGATAAACCATTCATTTTCAGCAACTGCTCATTCATAAGCACACCTCCTGCTTATCAGGATTCTTTAACTATGCTACCACAGATATTTTAAATTATCAAGGCATTAATCATTCCTCTATTAATAGGGATTTGGATGCGATAAAAATGAATGTAAAAGTATTCCTTTACATTCATCTTATCTAACCTCTAGCCCGTCCCATTCTCTATACCGAAATCCAAGTAATAACAACAGTTACTTTCATTTTTGTTCGAATTTGCATTCCAATATGGTTCTATTAATACTCAAAAGAATGATCTCAGCAGCTACAACTGTCACTGCATTTACATTCCAGTATGGTTCTATTAATACGCTGACATTACGGAATTGGTGTACAACCTTATTTCATTTACATTCCAGTATGGTTCTATTAATACTCTGAAAAAGACAATTGAAGATAATCATTTTGATTTATTTACATTCCAGTATGGTTCTATTAATACAGACTACCGGAAGAATCGTTAAACAGCGTGATTGGCATTTACATTCCAGTATAGTTCTATTAATACTAAGCACCAATGTTCCCTCTGGCTATTCCTATTTTATATTTACATTCCAGTATAGTTCTATTAATACCTGATATTGATGATTATGAACAGTCAGAAATCATGAATTTACATTCCAGTATAGTTCTATTAATACATAATACTTGCTAACACATCCTCTGTTTTCTCCACCTATTTACATTCCAGTATAGTTCTATTAATACTGATGCCGGAGTTGTACTTTTTTTCTTTTTACTTTTATTTACATTCCAGTATAGTTCTATTAATACCCTTTATCAAACACTCCTGCAAATAAGCCTTATCCTCAATTTACATTCCAGTATAGTTCTATTAATACCCCGTCTTCCGCAAATTCCTTTCTGATAAGCATTATTCTACCACTTTCTGTCGACCTTGTCATTTCTTATTTTTTCGGGGTCCATAATCTTCTATTATGATCCATTAAATCACCTGTTTTTCCTTAAAATAAAGGCTTTGTCGACCTACCGCTCTTTTTTCCTTATCTCAGGTCGACAATTTTCTTTCCGAAATTAACGTTTTAAAGTGCTTTACTATTTTTTTACTGGCATCCAAGTAGATGCCAGTTTATACTCTTTTTACAGAACTTTTATCCCAGCTTTCGAGTACCTGACCCCACTGTGGTCCAAACAGATGCCAGTTTATACTCTTTTCACAGAACTTTTATCCCAGCTTTCGAGTACCTGACCCCACTGTGGTCCACAGATACCTGTCTGCACACTGGATCATCCAGTTTGCCATGACCTGTCTGGAGATATGGATGTCATTCCGCAGGAATTCCTGGCTGATCCTATAAAGAGGAAGGCCGTTTACGTACTTGGCATTCATGATGCTTGCTGCAAGTGATGGAGTGAGCAGGCTGTTACGCAGCAGATCTTTTGAGCGGTCTGCTTTTATGATCGTCTGGTTGTCCCTGCCGGCATAGACTGCCACGTGATGTTCCTCAACGGTATAGACAGCAGGCTGTACACGGACTCTTTTATAAATCTCATCCGGAAGCTGCTTCCATCCATCTGTGCCAAAGACATCCCGGAGTTTTTCTTCTGACAGGGTATGGCTGATCACTTCAACCGGAAGATCCTTCAGATCTGCCTCGCGTTTTCCCTTACTCTTACGATGGCGCGGCTGTATCACATCTTCCTCAGCAGGCTCGACCACATACAGTGTTTCCGTAAGTGCTTCAGCCTCGTTAAAGATAAGTTCCAGTTCCATCTGTCCGGAGATCGTCTCCAGTTTTTCGGAAGAACGGCCGTAACGCTTGTTGTTTGCGTCAGCGATCTGCTCGATAAGGCGCTCCATGTTTGTATTCAGCTGGCTGATCTGATCCTACATGGACAGGATGACTGCCATGAGTGTTTCCCTGCTGAAACTATTCAGTTCTTCTTTTGTATATACTTTTGCCATGGATGCCCTTCTCCTTTATCTGATGTCTTTATTGTAACGCAAAGATAAAGAAAAAGCGAATCCGGCAGATAGAGCATCCGTCATTTTTACCAATGGATGAACACTCTGAAAAACTCAAAAAACTAATAGTTTTTCGGGCTTTTCAGAGTACTTATCCACAAGCCCCGTAAATGGCCTGAAAGTACTCCTTAATAAATGAAGACAGCGGATCATGAAAAGTGGATAACTTTTTTCTGAGCTTATAATGACCGGAAGATATTTTTTTATTTTCTCTGTTTTGCACAGGACTTTATAAGACTTTCCCCGGTCTGACTTCCTGGATCGGATGGCGTGCAACAACTTCAAGTCCCTGCATGAGATACTGGTACTGCTCCGGTGTGATCTCCAGTGCTTCTTCTTTCGTGCGGGGCCAGTTAAATGCGCCCAGTTCCAGTCTTTTGTATAAGAGTAGGAAACCATCGCCTTCCCAGACCAGCCCTTTGATACGGTCAGTCCGCCTTCCGCAGAACAGGAACAGAATATCTTTCTGATACGGATCCAGCTGAAAATTGAACTTGATAATGGATGCAAGCCCCTCCATACCACGTCTCAGATCTGTGTAGCCGGTAGCGAGATAGATCCTGCGGAACCCGGAAGCATCATTCAGCATGAAAGATCTCTCCGATACGTGACAGGAGTTCTGCTGAAACGGAATTGGATATCTCTACAGAGACCGGTCCTTTTCGGATGATGATATCCGGATGGAATCCATTTCTGACAGACTCCTGTTTTATTGGAAGGCTGATCTCTGCAAACGAGATCTTTTGCGGTCTGGTTTCATCTGCCGGGTCTGTGATAAGCGAAAGATCCTTTGATGTCGAAGCAGCAAAAGCTTCTTTTCTGAGGATCCTTTGCCAGTAAAAGAATTGTTTGTCTGAGATCCCATTAGCCCGGCACCATTCAGTCTTATTCATACCGCTGTTCAAACATTCATTCATGATCTGGGTCCAATGTTCAATGCGGACCTGATGTGTGATCTTATCCATAAGATTTCTCCTTTAAAAAACTTTTAGTTTTACAAAGGGATTATCTCATGGTTTTAGGCCAAAAGCACGGTACTAACTATTTACCGTATACGTAGATCCTGCGGAACCCGGATGTATCATTCAGCATGGAAGATCTCCTCAATCCATGACAGGAGCTGTGCTGAAACGGAATTGGATATCTCTACAGAAACCGATCCTTTTCGGATGGTGATATTTGGCTGGAATCCATTTCTGACAGGCTCCTGCTTTATAGGGAGACTGATCTCCGCGAATGAGATCTTTTGCGGTCTGTTTTCATCTGCCGGATCTGTAATGACCGAAAGTTCCTTTGATGTCGAAGCAGCAAAAGCTTCTTTTCTGAGGCTTCTTTGCCAGTAAAAGAATTGTTTGTCTGAGCTCCTATTGTCTGTACCACTCGGTCTTATTCATACCTCTGTTCAAACATTCATTCATGATCTGGGTTCAATGTTGAATACGGACCTGACGTGTGACCTTATCCATAAAATTTCTCTTTAAAAAAACTTTTAGTTTTATAAAGGGATTATCTCATGGTTTTAGGTAAAAAACACGGTACTAGCTATTTACCGTGTACTTAAAAAAGACGGTATCGCTTGGAAATACGCTTCTCTGGCGATTCAGTTTCCAGTAGGTGGAATTCAATGATTCGATGGTATTTGTATTAAGAGAAGTATAAGCTCTTTCTGATAAACTACAAAGTAATTATTTGATTATAAGCAAGTAACAAAGTCAAATTGTAAATGTCTACTTAAATAAGTGTATGTGTTTTATCAAAAATAAGTTCTGATCCAATCTACCAGGAAATCAAGCATAGATAAAAAAGAGCTTAACCTTTAACATTAAAATATTTTCACAATATATTTCCATAGGTATAATAAATGAAAATTTATTTGTAATATTTGTCAATCTGCGAATAGAAAAAATAATATAAAGATACTATAATCATAAAAACTAAAGAGGAGGTATTACCATGCGAGGAAGTGAAGTAAATATTAATTTATCAGAAATGAAAGAATGGACATCAGCTTTAAAAAGTTCTGATACTATGAAAATTATAGCATTGGAAAATGGGAATATAGCGATGGGTGCAGAATTGAGAAAAAGTATGTCAGAGAAAATGGCAGATGCATGGAAAATAAAACTCTATGCGACAGATGATATGAAAATATTAGCAGTACATCCAGATATAAATAGCGATTTCAGATATCCTAAAAATGGAAGAAGAAAATTTAAATCTTATGTGGAAAGCTTAAAGAATAAAGGTTATAAAATCCCGGCAACCTATAATGTTGAGTGGAATGAGAAAATACAGTCATGGGTAGGAATTTTACAGGAAGTAGCAGAAAGTCCGCGATTGACAAATGGAAGGAGAAAAAATGCGAAATAAAATTTCTCGTTACGAAGAAAATCAGGTTGACAGATTTTTATATGATTTGTATTTACTGTGGGGCGGAAACCTTGATGAAGATATGTGTATAGGAGAAGGATGGATTGTATATTTGGAAGGAAGAGAAAAATATCAATATGATATTGGTGATGCAGAATATTGGGAATATGTACGCACGAATGTAAAAAAATTATTTCTGGATTTAAGAAAAATAAGAAATAACAGGATTCGTATAGAAAGCCGGCTTTCATTAAATCAGAGATTTGGAGAGGAAAAAGAAGAAATAGGGGCAATCTTTCCGGGAAAAACAGGTGATTTTGCAAATTATGTTGCACTGTGGGACTATGCTGAAAGATTAGGATCTATAAAATATGAAATTC
This sequence comes from Blautia sp. MCC269, assembly GCF_018785655.1. Taxonomy (NCBI): domain Bacteria; kingdom Bacillati; phylum Bacillota; class Clostridia; order Lachnospirales; family Lachnospiraceae; genus Blautia; species Blautia sp. MCC269. Next base: position 9,053 of record NZ_WQQE01000003.1, read on the forward strand.
TTAATTTGATGAATGCACGGGAAGAAGATTATGACATTATGAGAATTTTACATTTGGATAAAGAAGATTATTATGGCTTAAAGAAAGAATTAAGAGAAGATTTTCTTTATTACTTGGAATGTGCATAAGTTATAAAAGGAGAAAAAACTATGGAAGAGGGGTATATGAATCCGTTTGTTGAAATGGGAGCTTCATTGGCGGAGTTAGTAATAAAAGGGACCGCATCTGCAGTAAATAAAAAAATCAGAGCTGCTAAAGAGATAAAGGATTCTGAAAAATTAAGAATTATGTATGATGAACTGATCAATGAAGTTCTTCAGGAAAGAGAAGAAGCGGTTCGAATCGCTCAGGTATATAAAGCTGAATTGGATAGAATTGAAATCAGTGATAAAGATATCGAACATTTACATAATACAGTTTCAAGAGTTCTGGAAATAATAAAAGCGATTCAGCTAGCAGGAACGCTTGGAAAACCGGAAAGTGAAAGAGAAAAAATAGAGATACAGGTTCAAGGATATGAGCAAATAAAAGAATTAATTAGTGTAGATACACTAAAATCAATGCAGCTGTTAGGATTTAATTATAAAGCAGCGATTGGAGAACCACTGACACAATTATGTGCTAATGCGATAACTGGTTGGGGAAATAAGAATAATTACCATAAAAAAAGATAAATTATAAAAAGTGAGAGAAAATGAAGCGGATATGAGCAATCCGCTTCAGAATATATCAGAAAGCAGGAATAATACATGGAAAAAGGCTATATCTGGCAGGGTGAGTACGGAAAAAGATCACATTTAAAACCACTATTTAAAGAATTATTGAAAGAACAGGATACCTCTTCTTTGGAGATGATGGCAATTTTTGTAAATAATAATCCATATAATTTTGAATTTTATATTGCTATGATATATGATATCCCAAGAGAAAATCATGTAGAAAAGATGATGGAATTATTTGAAAATGCAGGGTTAATTTCCAGAAATGATCTTACTTTTTCCATGCTTATGAAGTCAATGGGAGATAGAAGATTTAATTCCTGTACATTTTTGAGTGAAAAAGAAGTTGATTTACAGTTTGAATCTATGTTTATTTTTTCGGAAATTGAAGTACTGGAAGAGTGCGGATATTATATGCGACCGTTTGGAAAGGAAAAACAGATTTTTATCAGTCATTCATCAATGGATAAAAAGGATGTGGAAATGATAATTCCATATTTGAATGGACAGGATTTGCCAGTCTGGTTTGACAAATACAGTATTCCGGTTGGTACATCAATTACGGAACAGGTGCAAAAAGGAATTGAAGAATCAGATATGGTGATTTTCTGGGTGACAGATAATTTCTTGAAATCAAATTGGTGCAAAATGGAAATGAAAGTGTATATAGGCAGAATGATAGAAGAAAATATACGTATGTTTATTGTAATGGATGATGAAATAGAAATTAAAAAACTCCCATTATTTTTAAGGGATATTAAGCATCTTCGAAGAGAACATCGATCAGTAATAGAAATAGCGGAAGAGATTGCAGGAATTATTAAGCAAATGTAATAAAAGACAAGAGAGGTGTTTAAATGTTCTGTTAACTGCAACAAAGCCAGTTCATTTGTTTAACGCGGAGGATGTCGAACTTTGATTAAAATTTGATAAAATGGTTGCAAAAACATATCATTGATGATATAATCGTAAAATAAAAATTCGAAAGAGAAAGAAAGTATAATATAAAAATGCAGAAAAATGTAGAAGAATACATGACAGAAAAAGAAAGACGGGAAAAAAGGCTGATGATATATACAGAGGAAATTCAGAAAAAGGTCCTGCAGAATTCAGAACAGGTCATTCAGAAGCTGGTAGAGGAGAGGCATCGTCAGCATATGACACAGCAGGAAATTGCGGATATTACAGGAATATGCCCCTCGAATCTTGCGAGATTTGAGGGTGGAACAAGAATTCCAACATTGCTGGTGCTTGAAAAATATGCCAATGCTTTAGGAAAACGTGTGGTAATAGAAATATGTGACGAGTAAAATAGGATAGAGATAGAACACTGTTAATTTAAACATTATTAAATAACTATCATTAATGATAGTATCATAAAAGGGATGATGATATAGCTAGAAAATTAAGAAGCTGGTTTCCGGGTGCTACCTATCATTTAATGCATCGCGGAATACGCAGAAAAAGTATTTTTGAAGAAATAATAGATTATCAGGTCTTTCTGGAACTGTTAAAGAGGGCTCTGGAACATTACGGATGTAAAATTCATGCATATTGTCTTATGACAAACCATATTCATTTGCTGCTTGAAACAGGAGAGCAGGAAGTATGGAAATTTATGAAATATTTATCCGGATGTTATGCAATATACTACAATCATAAATATTTATACAGCGGACATTTATTTGAGGGCCGTTACAAGTCTTGTCTGGTAAAAGATGATACATATTTTCTGCAAACCAGCCGGTATATTCATTTGAATCCGGTAAAAGCCAGAATAGTAGAACATCCTGAAGAATATCCGTGGAGCAGTTATGTAACTATGATTGGTTTGGGCGATGATAAAATAACACAATGCAGAGAGACACTGGCATACTTTCCGGGAAATAACATGTATCGTTACAGAGAATTTGTAGAGGATTTCAGCCACAAATATATTGTGCAGGAGCAGGAAATCAGAAAGAGTATAGGTGAGGATGAATTATGGCTACCGTGGTAAAGAGCTTTGCAATACAGGGGATTGATGGATATCCGGTGGATATTGAAACCAAGATGCTTGATGGACAGCCAATGATTTCAATTATCGGTCTTGGAGATCAGGCAGTAAAAGAAGCTGCAGAGAGAATACAGGCAGCTATAGATGAAAGCGGTTATGTTTTTCCCAAAAAACGTGTAATTATAAGTCTTGCTCCCAGTGATAAAAAGAAAAGCGGGTCACATTTTGATCTAGCAATGGCAATAGGCGTATTACAGCAAAATGGAGATATTGGTGCGAAAAATATAGAGGATTATGGGTTTATAGGAGAATTATCATTAAATGGGCAGCTGCGAGCGTGCAGAGGAATTCTTCCGATGATCATAGCAGGGCAGAAAAAAGGAATTCATAAAATCATAGTACCAGAACAGAATTTAAGAGAAGCAATGCTTGTACAGGGTGTGGAAATTTTGGGATTTTCCTGTCTGAGGGATGTAATCGCATATTTGGAAGGAAAAATATCAAAAAGAACAGAATGCTCAAAAGACAATACAGATTCGGGAATTCTCGGATATACATTGGATTTTTCAGAAGTAAAGGGACAGGAAGATCTTATTGAAGCGGTTGTACTGGCAGCTGCTGGCGGTCATAATATGTTGATGATTGGGGAACCAGGATGTGGTAAGACGATGATTGCACAGAGAATTCCAACGATTCTTCCTGAAATGACAGAAGAAGAGTGTCTGGAAGTAACCAAAATTTATAGTATATCGGGAATGCTGCCTAATGGACATGCATTAATAAAGTTCCGTCCGTTTCGGGCACCACATCATAATGCATCTTTGAACGCTTTGATTGGTGGAGGGGTAAATGCAATGCCTGGCGAAGTTTCATTGGCGCATAATGGAGTTCTATTTCTTGATGAACTGGCGGAGTTTTCAAGACGTACGCTGGATGCCCTGCGTCAGCCGGTTGAGGACAAAAAAGTATGTATTTCTAGAGTGAATGGTACCCATACATTTCCATCTAATTTTATGTTTGTCACAGCAATGAATCCATGCCCTTGCGGATATTATCCTGGAACAAAATGCAGATGTACAGACTATGAAGTATTGAAATACAGGGGAAAAATTTCCGGCCCCATTATGGACAGAATTGATATTCAGAAGGAAGTTCATCCAGTGAATTTTTTTGAAATAACAGGTGAAACGACGGGATATTCTTCCGAATTATTAAGAAAAAAAGTTGAAATAGCCAGAAAAATACAGCAGGAAAGATATTCGGATCAGGCAGGAGTTAACTGCAACGCACAGATGACAACAGCATTGATTCAAAAATACTGCGAATTAGACCAGGAATCTTTGAAATTGTTAAGAAAAACCAGTGAAGAATACGGTTATAGTGCAAGAGTGATACATAAACTGTTACGCCTGGCACGAACCAGTGCAGATATTGATAAAGAAGAGAAAATACGTTTGCAGGATATCCGGAAAGTGTTGGATTGCAGAGATCTGGATAAGAGCAACAGTAAAATGGTGGTGGTAAAATAATGCTTTTTGATATATGGCTGACTCTTCTTCCTTATATAGGCCCCGTGAAAGCACGGTATTTACTGAAACAGTTTGGAAATGCAAAAACGGTATATAATGTGGAACCGGCTGAAATAGAAGAAATGAGGGGATTATCTTTAAGGCAGAAAAAAAGTCTGATAGAAAACAAATCTTTGAATAAGGCAGAGCAGATTCTTCAAAAATGCAGAAAATACAATATATCTGTTCTGACAATAGAGAATCCATTATATCCTGACCGAGCAAAAATGATTAAAGATGCACCAACCGTTATTTATTATAAAGGAACTATCAAAAAGATGGAAAAAACAGTGGGGATCGTAGGAGCGAGAAGATGTAGCCAGCAGGATAAACGGAAAGCTGTGAAAATAGCAGAATATTATACAGAGAAGCAGAATGCAATAATAAGTGGTATGGCTAAAGGGATAGACAGTTATGTTCAGACCGCCTGCCTGAAACTTGGGGGATATACTGTTGCTGTTCTGGGGAATGGGCTGGATATCTGTTATCCGGAAGAACATAGGCTGTTAATGAAAAGAATTGAAGAAAAAGGACTTTTGATTTCTGAGTATCCGCCAGGGACACTGCCTGCAAAATATAATTTTCCACGTCGAAACCGTCTGATAAGTGCCTGGTCGGATGAACTTGTTGTAATTTCTCCCGGAAAAGGAAGTGGTTCACTGATAACTGCAAAATATTCCGAAAATTATGGCAGAAAAGTGAAAATAATTGTCCAGTCAGAAGTTGCCCGAGACTTCACAACATGAATAAAATGTGGTAGAATCCATAATATATGTTTTCAGATGAGCAATTACCAAAGGAGAAATACGAATGAATAACCTTACATCATTATTTTTGTCACAGTCTTACCAGGATACTTGGGAAGATTATAACCGTTCGCTTTCATCGGAGAATTTTCCCAAATGGGATTACATTATTTTGACTGCTTCTAACGAAAATCAGGCAGCCGGTTATCGTAGTCAGATTGAATCCAGAAAAGATTTTTTACCGACGGAAACACATTTTGCAGTAATTCCGGATGAAGGAAATGTCAGGGTGGGATCTGGTGGAGCAACGCTTTCTGTCCTTCGCTATATTTATCAAAGAGAAGAGAAATTGAAAGGAACGGGATCATTTGCAGGATTGCGTATTCTTGTTATTCATTCGGGTGGTGACAGCAAGAGAGTCCCCACTTATTCTGCATTGGGCAAACTTTTTAGTCCGGTACCACATAAATTACCAAATGGAAAATCTTCCACACTGTTTGATGAGTTCCTTATTGCAATGTCTTCAGTTCCATCCAGAATTCGTGAGGGAATGTTACTTCTTTCCGGGGATGTTTTACTGTTGTTTAATCCGCTTCAGATTGATTTTCCAGGAAAGGGAGCAGCAGCCATTTCTTTTAAAGAAAATGTCGAAACCGGTAAAAACCACGGTGTTTTTCTTAACAGTGAAGATGGAAACGTAAAAAAATTCCTTCACAAACAGACGGTAGAAACACTTCGGGAAATGAGAGCGGTCAATTCGAATGATTGTGTAGATATTGATACAGGAGCAGTGATTTTTTCAACAGATATGTTGGCCTCTCTTTATTCGTTGATTTCTACAACGGAAGACTATCACAAATATGTAAATGATACAGTCCGGCTTTCTTTATATGGCGATTTTCTTTATCCGCTTGCCGAGGATTCCACATTGGAACAGTTTTATGATGAAAAACCAGAAGGAGAATTCTGTGCAGAACTTCATGAAGCAAGAACAGAAGTGTGGAAAATATTAAGACCTTACAGAATGAAACTTCTACGACTTGCTCCGGCCAAATTTATACATTTCGGTACAACAAGAGAGATTCTTGCTCTGATGAGTGGTGGAGTGGATGATTATAAGGCTCTTAGCTGGAGTGAGAAAGTAAACAGCAGTATCAGTGGAAATACTGCAGGTTATAACAGTGTACTGTCAGGAAAGGCTTCTATTGGTGAAAACTGTTATCTGGAAGTTTCTTTTGTACACAGTAAAGCTGTTGTGGGAAAAAATGTAGTTCTTTCATATATTGATATCCATGATGAGCAGATTCCTGATAATGTAGTGCTCCATGGACTGAAACAGAAAAACGGAAAATTTGTCTGCCGTATTTACGGAGTTGAGGATAATCCTAAAGAGAACAGGCTGTTTGGGATGAATTTGGAAGAAGCATTGGAAAAGGTAGGAATTCATGGAGAAGAGGTATGGGATCAGGATGAACATCTTCTGTGGTTTGCAAAAATTTATCCAGAATGTGATAGTATTAGAGAAGCAGTAGAAGCTGCACTTAATTTATTTAGTCTCTTACACGGTGATGGAAATATAAGTTCCTGGAAGAATACACAGAGAAAGTCACTCTGTTCTGGATTTAATGATGCAGACGCTTCTGCAATCATTGCATGGAACAAAAGAATGGGTGAACTTGTAAGAATGGATGAGATTGCCAAAGACATCCGTTATGGAAAACCGGCCAAAGAAACAGAAGCCCTGGCTCCCCTGACTAAGCTTCAGGAGAACTGGCTGAAAAAAAGACTGGGCAGAGCTGATTTTTCCGAGGCAGTTCGTTTGAATTATTATATTGGAACAGCACTTGGAAACAGACAGGGTGATAAGTATATTGCGGAAAGCTTTAAAACAATTTCCGGACAGATTTTGGAGGCTACGCTTCACAATCTGGAATATAATGATACCTGCAAGATTGTAAGTGAAAAACATACAGTAAAACTTCCACTTCGTGTGAACTGGGGTGGAGGCTGGAGTGATACCCCGCCAATCTGCTGTGAGATGGGTGGAACAGTATTAAATGCCGCGATCAGTCTGAATGGTGAACTGCCGGTGGAAGTAACTCTGATAAAAATTCCGGAAAAGAAAATTATATTTGACAGCCGTGATATGGATGTACATGGAGAATTTGATTCTATTGAAGAACTTCAGAGAACGGGAGATCCATATGATCCATTTGCGCTGCAGAAGGCATGCCTTCTTGCCTGCGGAATTATTCCGGCAGAAGGTGGAAGGCTGGATGAAATTCTTACGCGTCTGGGCGGTGGATTTGAAATGCATTCGGAAGTAACCAATGTACCGAAGGGAAGTGGGCTTGGAACCTCCTCCATTCTTTCAGCAGCCTGTGTAAAAGCTGTATTTGAGTTTATGGGGATTACCTATAAGGAAGAAGAACTTTATGCACACGTTCTGGTTATGGAACAAATCATGTCTACCGGTGGAGGATGGCAGGATCAGGTTGGTGGAGTAACCAACGGGATTAAATATATTACCAGTAAGCCGGGGTTGGATCAGCAGCTTAAAGTAGAACATATTGAACTTCAGCCGGAAACAAAAAAAGAGCTTAATGAACGATTCTGTTTGATTTATACAGGACAGAGACGACTTGCCCGTAATCTGCTTCGTGATGTTGTTGGGCGTTATGTTGGAAATGAACCGGACAGCCTATATGCACTGAATGAAATTCAGAAAGTTGCAGCACTGATGCGATTTGAACTGGAGCGAGGTAAGATTGATGAATTTGCCTCTCTGTTGAATTATCATTGGGAACTTAGCCGTAAGGTAGACGCAGGCAGCACAAATACTTTAATTGATCAGATATTCCTCTCCATAGAAGATTTGATTGATGCAAAAATGGTATGTGGTGCCGGTGGCGGTGGCTTCCTCCAGGTGATTTTGAAAAAAGGTGTTCAGAAAACAGATGTACATAAACGACTGAAAGATGTATTTCAGGATAATCCTGTAGATGTCTGGAACTGTGAAATTATGTGAGAACAAGTGCCTTTTTATAAAATTTGAGGATTAAATATGCAGTATACAGATCTGGAACAACAAAGGAAATATGTAGTTGAAAAACTTCAGGAACAGCCGGATCCGGAACATTTGTGGGAATGTATTCTTGCGTTTCAAGGATATGAATTCAGAACGATATCAGGTCTTCCGTTTACTTATCAGCTAAAAAAAGGAAAAAATGGTAATCTGACAAAAGAATTATGGATCGATAGACGAAAGAACAGTAAGAGTCTTGCATGGAGTTCGGTATTGAAAGCATTTGAAAAAACGGAGGGCAGACCTGTAGTTGTCAGGCCCAAAGCGCTTGGGGATATTCGGGGAGTATCGTATCTTTATGGTATATTTTATCGCTTTGGTCTAATCGAAATGCCGGAAAAATCAGAACGATGCAATTGACTTTTGTACTATCCTACGGTAGAATATATTCGGCTTATTAAAAGATGTTACAGGAAATGGAAATACTGGTAACATAAGACTACATTATTAAAGAAAGAAAAGGAAATAGCAATGGTGAACAATTTAGACAGTAAATTAGAGAACAGCACGATATCTGCAGTATCTGCGCCTGACATTAATGATGACGAAGTGGAGATTGATTTAAGAGAAATTTTTTATGCTTTGAAGAAAAAAATCTTGCTGATTCTGATGGTTGCTCTGATTGGTGGATGTGGTGCAGGTGCCTATACACAGTTTATGATGACTCCGATCTATAGCTCAACATCCAGTATGCTGGTACTTTCGAAAGAGACTACTCTTACATCACTGACGGATCTGCAGTTGGGTGCCAGCCTGACCAGTGATTATACGGTACTGATTAAAAGCACGCCGGTTCTGGAACAGGTCATCGAGAATCTTAAACTGGATATGACAGCAGATCAGCTGAGAAATTCGATCACAATCAATAATCCGACGGATACACGTATTCTGGAAATTACAGTGAATAATGCAGATTCAGCCCTTGCAAAAGAGATTGTGGATGAAGTTGCCAATGTTTCCTCTTCTTATATTGGAGATAAGATGGAAGTTGTTCCGCCTAAAATTATTGAGGTTGGTAAGATTGCTACAGTCAGAACTTCACCAAGTGTAAAGAAGAATACAGAGCTTGGCTTCCTGCTTGGACTCGTAGCATGTGCAGCGATTGTTGTAATTCTTGCAGTGATGGATGATACCATCAAGACAGAAGAGGATATTGAAAAATATCTGGGAATTTCTGTTCTTGCAAAGGTTCCGGACAGAAAAGATTTTGCAAATAAGAAGAGCAATAAAAGAAATCGTCGCTGAATCAATGGAGGAATCTGATCAATGAAAAAAATCACATTAACAGATAAACGTAAATCAAATTATTATTATAATGAAGCTATTAAAACTCTGAGAACCAATATTCAGCTGTCTGGTCAGAGTATCAAAACAATTCTGGTTACAAGTTGTTATCCGAATGAAGGAAAAAGTGATGTAATTCTCAGCCTGGCACAGGAGCTTGGCAGTATTGGAAAAAAGGTGCTTCTTCTGGATGCGGATATCCGAAAAACAGCATATGTAGGACGTCTTGGTGTTGAGGAAGAAGTAAAAGGCCTTTCCGAGTTTTTGAGCGGTCAGGCTAATGTCAATGACATTATTTATGAGACCAATTTCCCGAATATGGATATTATATTTGGAGGTCCTACGGCTCCGAATCCGTCAGGCCTGCTTAGCGAAAATGTATTTCAGGTATTTCTGAAAAAAGTCAGGGAATATTACAGTTACATACTGATTGATACACCGCCGATTGGAACTGTTATTGATGCAGCAGTAATTGGAAGATGCTGTGATGGAGCAATTTTCCTGATTGAGCCGGGAAGCGTACGGTACAAGGATGCACAGAAAGCTATGTCACAGTTAGAGAGAAGTGGATGCCAGATACTTGGAGCTGTTATGAATAAAATTGACAGTAAATCAGATAAATATTATTCTTCTTATTATAAACATTATGGAGAATATTATCGGAAAGCAGATGAAGAAAATAAATAATAGAAAGCTGGGAAAAAGTGAACGGAAATAGAAGAAACAGCAAATGGATAAACATATTGTTGGCATTTATCTGCATTGTGTTAATTGGAGTTCTGGGAGCAATTTTTGTTACTAGCAAGAAATCTGAAAGAGAAGAAGCACAGAGACTGGAAAAACTTGCAAGTGATCAACAAAAAGGGATCGAAGATTATGAATCTGTAAAAGAACATGCTGCAGAGCTAGAAAAGGAAGATGGGTCAGAGACAGATTCATCTGTAGCTTCAGAACCGGACGATTCGACAGATAGTGCTGATGAAGCGGACAGTACGGAAAGTTCTGAAAAAGAAAATATTTCCGCGGCGGATGAGACAGAAGATAATACTGACAGTACAGATTCAACTGCAGATGCAGAAAGAACAGTTTCAGGTGTAGTATGCTGGGGAGATGATCTGATTAATGGCACTGATTCAGATACATATTCCTATATGGCAGTACTTCAGAAACTTTTGGCAGAAAATGGATACAGTAATCTTACTGTGATCAATAAAACGCTGCAGGGAGGGGGAACTCTCTCCATGATGAAAATGGCAGGGGTAAGTGATTCAGTTCTCCAGAGCTATATTACGAAACATCAGCAGGCAGCTAACGGTGCACAGTTGAATGTGACAGAGACAGGAATTCGTGATCTGACAGAAGAACAGACCACAAGAAATGATATGGATTGTATTCCGGTTATTTTTATGGGATATTATGGGGGCTGGAATCATGATCCGCAGGAACTTACTGAGCAGCAGGAGAATATCTTAAATACATTCCAGAATAAAGATGAATTTATTGTGGTTGGAACTAGGCCAATGGATGGTACAGTAACATCAGAGGCTCTGGACGAGGTGCTCAGTCAGAAGTGGGGAGAACATTATATCAGCCTTGCATCTGTAACATCTCAGCCGGCTTCGACCAAAGAAGCACAGCAGACAATGGCGGAGGCAATTCTGCAGAAACTGGAAGAACTGGGATATATCAGTAAAAATTAAATTTGCCTAAAGGAACAGAAATGAAAAATTCAGAAAAAAATAAGGTACATCAACGAAAGCGCAATTTAATAATACTGGTTATTCTGATTATATTAGTTACGATCCTGGGAGGCGGATACTATTTCTGGAATCAGAATGCTTCAGAAACAGGAAACGGTATTTCAGAAGAAGGCGCCGAAGGTCAGGCAGTAACGGATGAAAATACGGTCCAGTATCAGGGAAATACATATAAATATAACGATCATCTCAGTAATTATCTGTTTATGGGAATAGATACCAGAGATAATGTAGACAGTTATGAGTCTCAAGCAGATGCAGGACAGGCAGATGCTATTTTTCTGGTTTCCATGGACAGAGCTACAGAACAGTTGAAAGTTTTATTTATTCCCCGTGATTCCATGACAAAAATAGAAGTACTTAATCCGTCTGGAAAGAGTTTTGGCATGACAACGGATCATATTAATATTCAGTATGCGTACGGGGATGGAAAACAGAAAAGTTGTGAGCTGATGAAAACAGCCGTATCCAATATGTTAAATGGGCTTCCTATTCAGGGGTATTGTTCCATGAACATGGACGGAATTTCGACAATTACAGATTTTGTTGGTGGTGTGGAAATTACAGTACCGGATAACAGTCTGGAAGAAGTAAATCCTGATTTTAAGGAGGGGGCATCTGTAACGCTGACCGGTGAAAACGCCGAGCAGTTTGTGCGATATCGTGATACAGAAAAAAGCCAAAGTGCACTTGTGCGTCAGGAGCGTCAGAAAACATATCTTCAGGCTCTTTTGAAAAAGGTACAGGAGCAGGCTTCGGAAGATGCCGGTTTTGTAACAGATCTGTATGACAGTATCCGTGATTACACAGTTACCAATATGGGAAATGATATTTTTGCAAAACTTCTCGTTGCATCCAGAAATGGAATTGCAGATACACAGACAGTTCCAGGTAAGGGAACAGAAGGTGAAAATTTTGATGAGTATCAGATTGATGAAAATAAGCTGTCAGAAATGATTATTTCCATGTTTTATGAAAAAATGGATTGATATTATGATCTATTTGTTTTACTATGTATACATATGGGGTAAATGAGATGTTTGCCTTATTATATACAGTTATGTTACATAAGAGATGGATGGTACGAAAGTACTGTTATCTAAATAATTTTTTACTCAAAAGGAGAGGTGCATTATGAAAATGGCAAAGAAATTCATGGCACTTGCGTTAGCTGTTGTCCTCAGTGTAGGATGTGCATTTTGCGTTAGCGCAGATGGAAGTCGTACCAAGAACATTACAGTAAGTCAGGAGCAGTCCAAGATCTATGAAGTCCTTCAGAAGATTGAGGAGACTGACGGGTTTAAAGAGCTCAAAGAAGAATACCCGGAAATTGCGGAAGTATTACAGAAAGTTGGAGAAGGCAAGATGGATATGAAGGAATTTATTGATTTCCTGAAAACTCTTGCTACAGAAGAAAAAGATGAAACCCGTAAGGCTAAACTTGAAGATGTAATTGAAAAACTTGAGAAAAAAGAGTTTGTTACAGGGTTTGTTCAGTTTAAAGTACTTGACTTTGATAAAGCTGTAAAAAGTGCAGAGGATGAAGATAAGTATGAGGTAGATCTTTCTGTTCCAAGCATCACAGATGAGATGGAGAATATTCAGCTGTTATGTTACAATAAAGAAAAGAATGAATGGAGCATTGCTGAACCAATCAGTGTTGACAAGAAAAATAAGACAATTAAAGTTGCTCTGGAAGATCTCTGCTATTTTGCTATTATCGCAGATGCGAAAGAGGAAAACACTACAAAATAATTTGTTTTAACTGAATAATTTCAGTACAAAAAAACAGCTTTATGATATCAGAACGGGATATCATGAAGCCGTTTTTTGTTTTATATACAAGGAAAAATGATATGAAAGTTTCTAGCACACTTAAGGAAGTTAATGCACTTGAAGAAGATTATAAAACAAAAAGCAGAGAAATTTTTGTGCAAAACTGCTCAAAAATACTCATATTAAGGACTGACTTTTGGAAACACAAGGCCAGTCTTTAAAATTTTTTATTTTGGGTGTAAATCTTTTGTTGTAATCTGGGAATTGATGTGGCATAATAAATGGGAAAATGTTAAAAATAAGAAAAATCCGGATTAAGGAAATGTAAAATTACATTTTCGGGATAACACGGCTCCTGACAGATGCTGACAGGAAGCGAGTATGACAAAGGAGAAAATTATGGCAATTTTTTCAATGATCTTATCTTTGTTATGTGGAGTATCATTATTTTTATTTGGAATGTCCTTAATGGGCGATGGTCTGAAGCTGGCAGCCGGTAATAAGCTGGAAGCGTTTCTCTATAAGATGACCAATACTCCACTGAAGGGTGTCGCACTTGGTACTGGTGTTACCAGTGTGATCCAGTCGTCTTCTGCGACGACTGTTATGGTAATCGGTTTTGTAAACTCCGGTATGATGAAACTGAAACAGGCGATAGGTATCATCATGGGAGCAAATATCGGAACCAGTATTACAGGCTGGATCTTATGTCTTTCTTATATTGAAGGATCCAATGGTATTGCAAGTATTCTTTCCACAGCAACAATTTCAGCTGTTGTGGCAGTTATTGGTATTATTTTCCGTATGTTCTGTAAGCGAACCTTACATAAGAATGTAGGAAATATCATGCTTGGTTTTGCGATTCTGATGACAGGTATGCAGATGATGAGTGGAGCGGTATCTCCTCTTCGTGAAAGTCCGGTATTCATTAAGATGCTGACCATGTTTTCCAATCCGATCGCAGGTATCCTTGTTGGTATTGCATTTACCGCAGTACTGCAGAGTGCATCTGCAACAGTCGGTGTACTTCAGGCGCTGTCTGTAACCGGAATCTTGACATTTGCGAGTGCGTTTCCGATCGTTCTTGGTATTGGTGTCGGTGCTGCATGTCCGGTCCTTATTTCTGCGATTGGAGCCAATAAGAATGGTAAGAGAACTGCTCTTGTGTATCTGATCAATGACCTTTTTGGTTTGATCCTCTGGTCAGTGATCTTCTATACAGTAAATGCATTTGTACATTTTACATTTATGGATATGACGATGACACCGGTAGCGATCGCCCTTCTGAACACAGTCTTCCGTCTGGCGACAGTTATTGTGCTGTTCCCGTTTATTCCAAAGATCGAGAAGCTGGTATGCTGGCTTGTGAAGGATAACAAGGAAGATTTGGAAGATGAGGCAGACTTTGATCTTCTGGAGGAGCGTCTTTTGAATTATCCGGCTCTTGCTATTGCACAGTGTCACCGTGTAATGAACGGAATGTCCAAGAAACTTCGTAAAAACGTCAACAGAGCCATGAACCTTCTGAATGATTATCAGCAGGATAAATATGATAAGGTTCAGCGAAAAGAGGATCTGATCGACAAGTATGAAAGCCGTCTTGGAGAATATCTGATTCAGCTAACCAAGAGAGAGATGAATTCCGCACAGACAAGACAGACTTCACTGTATCTGCATACGATCAATGACTTTGAGCGTATTGGTGATCATGCTTCTTATATTGCACATATGTCCAGTGAGATGCATGATAATCACACGAATTTTTCTCAGGAAGCCTGGGATGAACTGAATGTTGTTATGGAAGCAGTTCGTGAGGATATCAATATAACCTGCAATGCTTTTATGAAAGATGATAAGGAAATGGCACAGAGAGTAGCACCTCTGGGAGCTGTGATCACAGGACTCTGTGATGTGCTGAAGATGCGCCATGCAGAACGTCTGAGCCAGGGCAAATGCGGACTGGAGGAAGGAACAGTATTCAGTGATATCCTGAACAGTTTCTGCCGTATTGCAACTCACTGTGCAAGTGCCATGGTTGCGCTGATGAAGAGTGGAGAGACCGGTTCAGATCTTCATATCCATGATTCCAAGATCTATCCTACAAACAGTGTGGAGTATTATCAGTATTTTAAGGAATACGGACAGAAATATGATATTGTAAACCAGGAAGGTCATATGCTTAGTATGGAGCCGGAAGAGGTAGAATAAAAAATTCAGGCAGCGGAGTAAAAAATAATCTCCGCTGCTTTTTTTCTACCACGGATATTTACCCTTTTTAGCATAAGGAAGAAGTTTACCATCGAATTTAATGATAACACGGTGATTTCCCTCTGCATCTTCGGTCACATCTACATCCAGTCCGAAATCTATAGCGCTCATGATGGCGTTTCCACCCTGTTCGTGAATAATGTCTTTGATGGCAGGACCGTAAGTATCAATAACTTCATGAAGTCGGTAAAGAATCGGATCAGTATTTCCCTTATAAGGATGGCTGTTGAGAAATGCAGTAGCGGATGGACTGATTTTAAGCGCTTCTGCAAGTTTCAGTGTGTATTCTTCCGGAACATACTGCTGTCCTTCAAACACAGAAGCGAGCCATACTTTATTGACTCCTATGAGTTCAGCTAATTGTTCGTAAGTCAGCCCGGAAGCTCTTTTTGCTGCTTTTAAAGATTCCAGTTCGTCAGCATGTTCCAGTCGGGTAAGATAATCAGCGTTATTCATTGGTGTCATAATAGATTCCTCCTTAAGTAATAATCTTAAATAAATAATTGTATAAAAAAAACGAGATGCCTTAAAAAGGTACCTCGCTGTACAAAAACAATTATAGTTCAGAGAACAGAATGTGTCAATGCTTTATTTATTACTATTTACTATAAAAAAGTATATAATTGCTGATAATTAGAATCAGGGGTTATCAAAATACAGATTTCATGGTATGATAAATCTATATCAGACAGCGTAAGACATATAATGGGGATATGCATCTTACAGCAGGAAAAAGGGAGGTTTTTACTATGGGTGAAAGTATGATCACATCGTTTGACGGAACGAAACTGTATTTAAAAAAGGAAACGGCAGCAGATAATAAGGCTGTGATCGTGATCGTTCACGGTCTCTGTGAGCATCAGGGCAGGTATGATTATTTTGCAGAGAAGCTTCATGAGGCGGGAATTGGTACCTACCGTTTTGACCACAGAGGACATGGACGCTCTGAAGGAGAGGAGACTTTTTATTCGGATTTCAATGAACTTCTGGATGACACCAATGTAGTGGTGGATATGGCTATTGAAGAAAATCCGGATATCCCGGTATTTCTTCTCGGACACAGCATGGGAGGATTTACCGTTTCTCTGTACGGGGCCAAATATCCGGCCAAAAAGCTCCGGGGAATCATTACCAGCGGTGCGCTGACTGCAGATAACGGAAAGCTGATCCGTGGAGTGCCGGGAGGAATGGATGTACATACACGTCTTACCAATCAGCTGGGTTCCGGTGTATGCTCTGTGCAGGAAGTGGTAGACTGGTACGGAAAAGATCCATATAATAAACAGTCTTTTACAGCAGGTTTATGTTATGCGATCTGTGACGGACTTGACTGGTTCAGGGAGAAAAAAGCAGAATTTTATTATCCGGTTCTTATGACTCACGGTGAGAAAGATGGATTGGTAAGCGTACAGGATACCTACGATTTCTTTAAAGAAGCAGGATCAGAAGATAAACAGATGAAGATCTACGGCGGACTTTTCCATGAGATTTTGAATGAATACTGTAAAGACGAAGTAATCGGGGATATGATCCGGTGGATGGAAGTACGGATCTGATTGGATACTTTTTGCTCCAGATTTGAAATTCGGTAAAGTTTCAGATCTGGAGTAATTTGCGTTTAAATCATGTAATTATCAGGGAGAAAATAGTCAGATTTTGTCGTATATAATAGGACGGTACAAAAATTATACGACAGAAGAAACAGCATGACGGATAAGTTATGTTATATCATAGCAGAGGGATTGGATAGTATGAGGAAATATTCAAAAGAATTGTATAGTAAAGATGTTTTGATGAAAGCAGCATATGCATTTACAGATGATGTATATGTTCACCTTGATTGTGATAATGAAAATTATATGGTTTCTGTAACTTCAAAATTGGATGAGTCAGAAGAAAATATTTTTAATAAATTTGAAAATGAACTGATAGCGCAGGAAACAAGAAAAATTATTGCGGGACAGACAAAAAATATTCGGGAAATGATTGTAGCAAGAGCTTTATCATCCACAATGGTTCATCTGAATGAAGAAAATGTAAAGGATGAAGAAAGTTTTGATGCAAAAGAAATTTCAAAAAGCTGGTTTGATAAAAATGAATGATTTAAAATTAAATAAAGAATTATATAAATACGAAGATATTATTTTAGTTACGAAAGTATTTTCTCATCTGGCATTGATTGAAGTTGAAGAAGACAATAATTATTGGAAATGCAGATTTAAAAACTGCAGATATAATACAGAACAGACAGAGTTGGAATTTGAAAATTATCTTATTGATTATATAAACAGCAAAGGGAGAAAAAATGATCATCTGTGAATCCGCTTTGATTGGAATTATTTTTATGTTGGGCATTTATACTTCTGTCACGGATATCAGATATGGAATTGTCAGTAATAAAAGTATAATTTTGGCATTGGCGGCCGGAACACTGGTTAATATTTTTTATTATCTGCGATATGAAGAAACATTTGTGAAATTATATTTTGTCAATCTTACAGGTATGATAATATTATCTGTTTTGTTATATGGATTTCATTTCTGGGCAGCAGGTGATTCGAAGTTACTTATATGTATGACAGCGTTGATTCCGGCAAGATTATATGAAACAGGAAACATGGTACTTGTTCCGGGAATCTATCTTTTTGTTATGATCTTTCTTCTGGCATATATTTATGTTCTGTCAGAATCAGTCATATATCTGTTCGGACAAAAAAAACGCTACCAGGGTAATAAGCTTACCAGACAAAAAGTGAAAAGTTTTGTTGTACAATATCTGATCAGCATGCTTTATCTGACAGCGCTTGGCAGTGTATGGAGAGTTTTTTTCGAAAGACTGTATGATGAGAATATTATTTTGTTTACAACAGGTAATATATTTGCTGTGATATTGATAAATAAAATTCAATTTCTTAGATCAAAGATATGTATACTGATTATTACACTTATTGATTTATATGTGATTGTATTTCAGCATGGAGTCCGGTTTCAGCTGATCAGTCTTTTGATCCTGCTGATAATATATTTACTCAGACATTTTATGAATGAATATAATTATGAGGAAATACCGACAGAAGCGGTTAAAAAAGGGATGGTTTTATCCTATATGGTGATCATGCAGTTTACCAGATCAAGAGTAAAGGGATTGCCGGAAGAAACAAGTGAAGATATGAAGAGCAGAATTACCGAAGAACAGGCAGAAGCAATTCGCAGATGGAAAGACAGCAAATATGGTAAAGAAACAATTATTATTGTAAGAAAGATTCCATTTGCAATATTCATTTTTCTTGGAACAGTGGTATTTCTGACAGTAAGGACAATAGGATGATAATTGGAAAAGTAATAAACTGGGGATTTTCAGAGGTATTGGCAAGGTATGTGGGGAGAGAGAACGATATATCACAAGAAATAACCCCGATGGTATCTTTGCTGGATAAAGATATTTATAATATATGGATAAATAAAAAAGCATATACTATAAAAATTTGGCTGAATGAAGGAGAACAGCTGGAAGATAACGATATTTTAAATATCAGAGAAAACGGAAACATAGAAAAAGTGTTTTCAGGTTGTGAAAGAGAGGCAGACATTTTTGTAACAAATCAGTGTAATTCCAACTGCATCATGTGTCCAGTGGCTGCTGCTGTACGAAAAAAAGAAAACAGGGAAAAAACGGAGTGGATATTAAATTATATAGAGGCGCTTCCGGATAATATTGAATATATTAATATTACAGGCGGTGAACCTACACTGGCAGGAGAAGACTTATTTAAGATTCTTGAATCTCTGAAAAATAAATTTCAGTATGCGGGATATCAGCTGCTTACAAATGGCAGAATATTTAGTGATATAAATTATACCGAAAATATATTAAACTATATACCTTATGGACTGAGATTTGCAATACCGGTTCATTCGGCAAATGTTGAAATTCATGACAAGATCACACAGGCTCCGAAAAGTTTTATTCAGACAGATCATGGAATTCGGAATTTGTTGAAATATAGACAAAAAATAGAAATTCGGGTTGTGGTATCGAAGCGGAATGTGAATACTGCTCTTGATACCGCAAAATATATTGTAAAAAACTATAAGGGTGTGTTTTGCGTCAATTTTATTGGAATGGAAATGATGGGAAATGCAGCTGTAAACAGAAAAGATTTGTGGATAGATTATAAAGATGCTTTTATCAAAATAAAAAGAGCAATCGATTATCTCATTTTAAATGGAATTGATGTTCAGTTATATAATTTTCCGCTGTGTGCGGTAGAGCCCGGGTATAGACCTATCGCAGTGAAGAGTATTACAGATTACAAGATACGTTTTAAAAAAGAATGTACACAATGTGCAGTAAGAAAGATATGCGGTGGTTTTTTCTGGTCTACACGGAACTTAATGGATCCTGATGTATATCCTATAGGAGAACAGTAGATGAAGTCAAATTATTACAATTTTAAAAAATATAAAGATAAGTATTTGCTGACAAATGAAGAGGGTAAATACATATTTTTATCGGAAGAAGAGTTTCATCATTTGGTTTACAGAGAGTATAATAAGCTGGAAGAGGGTATATTTGTCAGATTAAAACAAAATTATTTTATATATGATGAAAATGATGAGGTTTTTATAGAAAAAGTGAAAGAACAATATCGAGGTATGAAATCTTATCTGTTTTCAGCAACTTGTCTTCATATTTTTGTACTGACAAATGCATGCAATTTAAATTGTGTTTATTGTCAGGCACAGGATTCAGAGCAGAATAATAAAGGGAGCATGTCTGTGGAGACCGCAAAAAGAGCTGTTGATATTGCTTTGCAGTCTCCGGAGAAGCATCTTACTTTTGAATTTCAGGGCGGTGAACCACTGCTTTGTTTTGATGTAATTCGATTTATAATAGAATACAGCCAGAAAAATTGCAATGATAAAGAAATTGAATACTCTCTTGTAACGAATACGTTATTACTTACTGACGAAATGATAAGATTTTTTAAAACACATGCTGTGAAGATTTCCACATCACTGGATGGTCCGCAATGGATTCATGATGGCAATCGTTCAGATAAAAGTGGAAGAGGATCGTTTTCAGCAGTTCATGATAATATTGGAAGATTAAAACAATATAAAGTTCCGGTTGGGGCTATTCAGACAACAACAAGGAAAAGTTTGGAAAATCCAAAAGGAATTATCGATGCGTATTTGGAAGAAAGACTGCCATATGTTTTTATAAGACCGCTTACCCCTTTGGGGTATGCCAGTGAACACTGGGATGAAATAGGCTATACATTTGATGAATTT
Source organism: Blautia sp. MCC269 (assembly GCF_018785655.1). Taxonomy (NCBI): domain Bacteria; kingdom Bacillati; phylum Bacillota; class Clostridia; order Lachnospirales; family Lachnospiraceae; genus Blautia; species Blautia sp. MCC269. Next base: position 29,547 of record NZ_WQQE01000003.1, read on the forward strand.
ATAAGTTTTTACAGAGAAATACTGGAATATATGCTCCGACTGAATCAGAAAGGGGTTCGCATAATAGAAGGACATGCCAGAATCTTTCTCAGGAAAATATTGGGCGGTTTTTCCGAAAATTATATGGAGTTGCGCAGCCCCTGCGGAGCAGCGGTGGGACAGATTGCATATTATTACGATGGAAATATATATACCTGCGATGAAGGAAGAATGCTGGCAGAAATGGGAAGTGATTCTTTTCGGCTTGGAAATGTCTACGATACATTAGAATATGATGAACTGATGAATTGCGGAGTGTGTAAGGTTACATGTCAGGCATCTGTATTGGAGGCGTTGCCGGATTGCTGCGAATGTGTTTATCATCCATACTGTGGTGTTTGTCCGGTCATAAATCTGGCGTTGGAAAAAAATATATATTCCAGACAGGCAAATTCTTATCGTTGCAGAATATATAAAGGGATGTTGGATACCATATTTGGTCTGATATACAACAATGAGAAAGCATTAGAGATTTTTGAAACATGGATATGAAAAAAGGAAAAAAGAATAAAAAAATCAAGGGTATTGCACTTGTTATAGCCGGAGTGCTGGCAGCTACAGCGTATGGTGGAGTTCAGTATCATGAAAAGCCAAAAAGTACAGAGGTTTCAGTCCAGGTACAGGAAAGTCAGCATGCGGCTGAGGCAATTAAAGTTAAAAATATATCAAAAAAAGCATTAAATGTAAAAGGCAAAACCAGACAATCCAAAAATACAGAGAAAAACAGTAACGTTGTGAAATATACTGTACTCGATGATTCTGAAACAGTAAAGATCACTTATAAGGACGGATCTGTATATGAAGGGAATGTTGATAAAAACAAAAAGCGTTCCGGGCAGGGGACATTATGGGTTACGGATGGAACTACATATACAGGAGAATGGAAAAAAGACGCTATAAACGGAAAAGGAGAATGCAGAACTTCTGATGGCAGCGTCCTTTCCGGGAAATTTAAAAAATATTCTTTGAAAAATGGAACTTATACATATACAGATGGAAAGCAGAGCATTACCAGATATATTAAAAAGGGAAAGCTGACCTCACAGGTACATATAACGGTGGAGGGAAATAATTATGATGGTAGCATCAGAGATGGTGAATTGGAAGGAAAGAGTTACATTGTATATGCAAATGGTGATATTTATGATGGAACATTGAGTGGAGGGCTGAAAAGTGGCACTGGTACTTATACATGGACATCTGGAGATCATTATGTTGGTGAGTGGAATGGCGATGTGATGTCTGGCAGTGGAAAGTATTATTTTTCAGCTGGAGAGGCTCCGGTTCTGGAAGGAGATTTTGCCAATAATAAACCGGATGGAAATTGCACATATTATCGAGATGATGGGAAAATATATGATACGCAATGGGCGAATGGTGTTTGTATCCGTATACAATAGGAGGAAAATAAAATGAAAAATGATTTTTTTCCAAAATTGGAAAGATCGTTGGAAGATTTTTTATATGAGGAAGAGGGCAATATTACAAGAAACAAAATGGTTATGGTTGGTTCGCTGGTATTAGTGCTGAGCTTATTAATGTATGATGAAGTGTTTGCGGGACACCGTTCTCATAGTTCTCATAGTTCACATCGTTCACACAGCTCGGGCAGTGGTGGTGGACATGGAAGCCACAGCAGTCATGAAAGCCATACGAGTCATGTCTCGGGAGAGACATATGGAACTCACAGTAACGTGGCAACTCATGGAAGTCACAGCAACCATGCGAATCATGCATCTCACAGCAGTGAAAGCCATTATAATAATGCAGATGCATCTACCGGTCTGCATTCAAATACTTCGGTTATTACACCGGATGAATCAATCAGTGTGGCAGATGTATCCGGAATATTAACACCTCAGAACAATTACATTGCACCAGTTGAAGGAACATTAAATACGGCAGTCAGTATTCCGGATGAGGTAAAGAACTGAAAATACATACGATATACATGGAACAGGAGAGAAAACAACAATGTCAAACATCATAGAAATCACAGATTTTAACGCACCGGAGCTGGATGTATATGCCAGGATTTCTGAGATTCAGCTTCTGAACCGGGCAGAACCGGAGAAGGGAATCTTTATTGCGGAGAGCCCGAAAGTTATTGAGAGAGCATTGGATTCCGGGTGCCGGCCGATTTCTTTTCTGGTGGAACATAAGCATATCGAGGGAGAAGCAAAGGAGCTGATCCGTCGCTGTGGAGAAATTCCGGTTTATACAGCAGAATTTGATGTGTTGACACAGCTGACCGGTTTCAAGCTGACAAGGGGAATGCTCTGTGCCATGCATCGGCCGACACTTCCGGGTGTTGCAAAGATCTGCAAAAATGCCCACAGGGTCGCGGTTCTGGAAAATGTAGTAAATCCTACCAATATTGGCGCGATTTTTCGTTCTGCGGCGGCTCTTGGAATGGATGCGGTGCTGTTAACGCCAGGATGCAGCAATCCCCTGTACCGCCGTGCGATCCGTGTCAGCATGGGAACTGTATTTCAGATCCCATGGACGTTTTTTGATGAAAAGACAGAGTGGAAGACCGAAGGCATCCGGCTGCTGAAGGCAATGGGATTTAAGACCGCGGCCATGGCATTGAAGGAGGATTCTTTTGATATTGACGATCCCCATCTGATAGCGGAAGAAAAACTGGCGGTTGTTCTTGGGACGGAAGGAGATGGACTTGCCTCAGAGACCATTGCGGACTGTGACTATACGGTATGCATTCCCATGGCCCATGGCGTAGATTCATTGAATGTGGCTGCAGCCAGTGCAGTGGCATTCTGGCAATTGGGGAAACATTAAAAAATCTGTGCCGGACAGGAAGAACGTATTCTTTTATAAGATGTAAGATTTTGTCTGGAATATCTATGGAAATTAAGAAATGCCGGTGTTATAATTTTCCTGAAAAACAGCGAAAATCCAAAACGGAACCAAAGTGTCATAGGATTTTCGAAAAAAGAGGGAGGAATCACAAATGAAAAAGTTTCTGGAGGAATTCAAAGCCTTTGCATTGCGGGGCAATGTCATGGACATGGCTATTGGTGTGATTATCGGAGGTGCTTTCTCAGGTATCGTAACATCACTGACCGATAACTTTATCAATCCGATCCTGAATGTGCTTACAGGAGGAGCAACGTATACACTGAAGGATGTATCCGGATTTGCTTCATCCTTTGTCTCCTCAGTGATCAATTTTGTGATCATGGCATTTATCCTGTTCTGCCTTCTGAAGACAGTTAACAAGATCACTTCCATCGGAGCAAAAAAAGAGGAAGAGCCTGCACCAACTACGAAGGTATGTCCGTTCTGCAGAAGTGAGATCGACATCGAGGCTACAAGATGCCCACACTGTACTTCAATTCTGAACGAAGCAGAAAAGGAAGAATTATAAAAGAGAATATCCGCTTTACATAGAAAAAACGGGAAATCAGGAAGCATATTATGGTATGCATGAGATTTCCCGTTTTTTTATGCGTTTGTGTTCTGATTTTCTTCTTCCATGTCCATCAGATGAAAAGAAAGCAGCAGATACAGGATTTCATCTCTGTCTGTGAGATCCGAATCCAGAAATGCTTTGATCTTATCCAGACGGTAAAGAAGAGTGGTTCTGTGGATAAATAAAGCGCTGGCAGTATGGGCAATGTTCTGGTTGTGTTCCAGAAAACAACGCAGTGTGTCATAGAGATGAGATTGTTTTGCCTCATCTTTGTATTTCAGTGACAGAAGCTTTTCGTGGCAGATCATGTAAGCTGGAAGTTTTCTGGTAGCCTGTTCCAGGATATAGGGCAGAGCGATGGAGTTAAAATAGTGGATACTTTCTGCAGGATTTTTGCGTTTGCCAACCTGTAAAGAGACAGAAGCTTGTGTGTATTGCCGGTGGAAATTAAAATGTCCAAGCATCTTCCGGCTGTATCCGGCACTTAACATGCTGTTTTTGATAAAACCCTCGATCTTATCAGAAATTTCATGGACAGTCATGGTACATAGGTCCAGATTGATAAAAAGCACAGCATTGCCTTTGTATTCGGTAGCACAACTGGCCGGGATCGTATTTTCCAGATAATTGCAGATGGCATTGAGGGTCAGATTTTTCTGGTCGATCAGTCCGGTCTGGATCAGGATGCATTGATACATATGGGAAGAAAGCCATCCTACATTTGTCAGCTGCTGGCTGACTTTTACGTAATCAGCTCCTGGATCAGTCAGGATAGATACAAAAATCTGGTGCAAAGGAAACGCTTTATCCCGGTTGTGCATGATACCGGTGGAAAGGGCATGAGATATCATCTGGGAAAGGTACTCCAGGATAAAACCAAATGTATCATCCAGAGGAACTTCGCCTCCGGAAAACATCAGTCGGTATACAGCCTTATCATTATTGGAAATGTTTACGCAGAGAGAAGGAACCGTAAGGCCATTTCCGGGATAATAAAAGTATCCGGTTTTATAAAAAGCTTCCTCATAATGGGGATCCTGTTTCAGACTGTCAACAACAGCCCAGGAATTTTCGTTGGAACCCAGAACGGAATTGGAAAGATCGCCCAGATCCCAGCCTCTGGAGGCAATGATAGTAAAATCCATACCGATCAGCATCATTGGGTTGGGAATAATGGAAGCGGTAAGATCCAGAAGTTCCTGAATAGAAGCGTTCCGAAGACGGGAATCCATCAGAGACTGATTCCATCGGTCATAAAGGATAAAAATTTCCTGAAGTTTGTTAAAAATGGTATTGGCAGGAAAATCTTCAGGAATGACGCACATGTTTGGCTGAGTTAATTCGTAATTCCGGTAAGTTTTTCCGATCATCAGGAACAGGATATTTTTGGGATGATGAAAAGTCGGTTGAAAATCAGGATCTGTAATAAGATAAACACGTCCTTCCTGAAGCGGTGTGTTTTTTTCGTAACAGGCAGGACATAGCAATGTGGGCTCTGTATCCAGCCTGGAGGTATCCATAGGAAATGATTTCTGCAAATGATAGCAGATAAGTTTTGCGCTGAGTTTCAAAGAAAATCCTCCTTCCTATATTTTATAGGAAAAAATAGGAATAATCACCATATTATGTGGAATTGTGATTCTTCTGATTTTCAGTATAATAGAATCATAAAGAAAAAACAAGTGCAGAAATAAGCCTTTTATATTGGGGTGTAGCAAAACAAGTGCGGAAAAAAGGCTTTCCTGCATAATAACGTAGCGGAGGTGTTTTTATGTTAACAAAAAGACAGAATATGATGGAAGTAATCCGTGGAGGAAATCCGGATCGTTTTGTAAAACAGTATGAGGGACTGACCTTTGTTCTGAATACTCCCTATCAGCAGCAGTATCCGATGATGCCGGAAGGACCTGGTGCACCAACAGTAAAATGTGGCTGGGGATATTATAATTCCTGGCCGGCAGGAACGCCAGGAGCGTTTCCACTTCATGATCCCGAACATCTGGTATGCCCGGATATCACAGAATGGAAAAAATATGTAAAAGCACCGGATATCAATTACACAGCAGAAGACTGGAAAGCATGCCAGGAGACCATTGCCGGAATTGATAGGAATGAAACAATGGTTGCCACACTGATCGCACCGGGAGTTTTTGAGATGTGCCATTATCTCTGTGAAATTCAGAATACTATGATGAATTTTTACGAAGAACCGGAAGCCATGCATGAACTGATCGAATATATTACAGAGTGGGAACTGAAATGGGCAGAGCAGATCTGTACCTATATGAAACCGGATGTTGTATTCCATCATGATGACTGGGGAACGCAGAAGTCTACATTTATCAGTGTGGATATGTTCCGCGAATTCTTTATGGATTCCTACAAACGTATTTATGGCTACTACCATGACCATGGTGTGGAACTGATCATTCATCATAATGACAGCTACAGCGCAACACTGGTTCCAACAATGATCGAAATGGGAATTGATGTATGGCAGGGATGTATGTCTGTCAATGATCTTCCGAAACTGATCAAAGAATATGGAAAAGATATCACATTTATGGGTGGCATTGACAATGGCAAAGTGGATCGTTTTGACTGGAATCAGGAAATGATTGAAGAAGCAACCGATCAGCTTTGCAGAGACTGTGGTAAACTTCATTTTATTCCATGTACCACCCATGGCCTGAATTTTTCCTGCATCCCAGGTGTTTATGAGGCAGTAGATCAGGAAATCGATAAAATGACGAAAGAAATGTTCTGATCGAATTCCGATTGGCGCATATAGCATATAATAGGAAGAAAATAAAATAAACAAAGGTCGGAAAAGCCTGCGAAACCCAGCAGAAAAGCGCTTTTCCGGCCTTTTCTCTGTAAAATTTTAGAAAAAATAAATTTGTAAAGCAAAAAGCCTTGACAGACATGGCGGAATCGTGTATGATAGCCAAGGTGATTACAGATGGAGAAATTTGTAGAGCAGACTTTTTTATTTGATTTTTATGGAGAGCTTCTGACAGAGAGGCAGCGGCAGGTGTACACCAGTGTGGTATTTGAGGATTATTCCTTGAGTGAGGTTGCCGAGGAACTTGGCATCAGCAGACAGGGTGTGCATGATATGATCAGACGGTGCAACCGGACGTTGGAAGAATACGAAGAGAAACTCCATCTGGTCGAGAAATTCCTGAACATCCGCAGTCAGGTTATGAAGATCCATGAACTGGCTGACAAGTACCACGCCGAAGATATTGCGGCGATTTCCAATGTGATATTAGAGGAGTTATGATCAATGGCATTTGAGAGTTTAACAGATAAACTGCAGAATGTATTTAAGAAGCTGAAAGGCAAAGGACGTCTTACAGAGGCTGATGTCAAGGTAGCGCTGAAAGAAGTTAAGATGGCGCTTCTGGAAGCGGATGTTAACTTCAAGGTCGTTAAGCAGTTTACGAAATCCGTTCAGGAAAAGGCTATCGGACAGGATGTTATGAATGGTCTGAATCCGGGACAGATGGTGATCAAGATCGTAAATGACGAGCTGGTCAATCTGATGGGAAGCGAGACAACAGAGCTTCCGATCAAACCGGGAATGGATCTTACCGTTCTTATGATGGTCGGCCTCCAGGGTGCAGGTAAGACAACAACGGTTGCCAAACTGGCAGGCAAACTGAAATCCAAGGGAAAGAGACCACTGCTTGTGGCCTGTGATGTTTACCGTCCCGCAGCGATCACACAGCTGCAGGTGAATGGTGAGAAGCAGGGCGTTGAGGTCTTTTCCATGGGAGATAAGCAGAATCCCGTGGATATTGCAAAAGCAGCTATCGAGCATGCGAAATCCAATCAGCAGAATGTTGTGCTGATCGATACAGCAGGACGTCTTCACATTGATGAGGATATGATGCAGGAGCTTGAGAATATCAAAGCAAATGTGAATGTGGATGCCACAGTGCTTGTAGTTGATGCCATGACAGGACAGGATGCGGTAAATGTAGCGCAGAACTTTTCTGATAAAGTCGGCATTGACGGTGTGATCCTGACCAAGATGGACGGTGATACACGAGGTGGAGCTGCACTTTCCATTAAAGCCGTAACCGGCAAACCGATCTTCTATGTTGGTATGGGAGAGAAGCTTTCGGATCTGGAACAGTTTTATCCGGAACGTATGGCTTCCAGAATCCTTGGCATGGGCGATGTAATGAGTCTGATCGAGAAGGTGGAAGCATCTGTAGATCAGGAGCAGGCCCAGGAGATGCAGAAGAAGCTGAAGAAAATGGACTTCGACTTCAATGACTATCTTACCAGCATGGAGCAGATGAACAAAATGGGTGGTATTTCCAGTATCCTGAACATGCTTCCTGGAATGGGCGGCAAGATGAAGGATATTGAGGGTATGATTGATGAGAAAGCTATGGACCGTACCAAGTCCATCATCCTTTCCATGACACCTCAGGAGAGAAGCAATCCGAACATTCTGAACATATCCCGTAAGAACCGCATCGCCAGAGGTGCAGGCGTGGATATCACAGAAGTAAACCGTCTTGTGAAGCAGTTTGAGCAGAGCAAGAAAATGATGAAACAGATGCCGGGCTTAACGGGCGGCAAGATGAATATGGGAAAAAGAGGCGGCTTTAAGCTTCCCTTTTAATAAACAACAATAAATTTTTAGAAAGATAATTGGAGGAAAACAAAAATGGCAGTTAAGATCAGATTAAGAAGAATGGGACAGAAAAAAGCACCTTTCTATAGAATCGTAGTAGCAGATTCCCGCTGCAAACGTGACGGAAGATGTATTGCAGAGATCGGAACATATGATCCGAACCTCGACCCAAGCGTATACAAAATCGACGAAGAGGCAGCTAAGAAATGGCTTGCAGCTGGTGCTCAGCCTACAGAAGTAGTTGCTAAGCTTCTTAAACTTGCCGGAATCGAGAAATAATACCTGACAGATTTAAGATCTGTGGGCCCCGTAAGGGCAGAGCAAGGAGGTATGTAATGAAACAACTTGTAGAAGTAATTGCAAAATCTCTTGTTGAAAATCCGGATGAGGTAGTCGTTACTGAGACTGAGAAAGACGACGCGATTGTTGTTGAGCTGAAAGTCGGACCGGCCGATATGGGCAAGGTTATTGGAAGACAGGGAAGAATTGCCAAGGCAATCCGTACTGTTGTGAAAGCGGCTTCTTCAAAAAGCAGCAAAAAAGTGATTGTAGATATTCTGCAATGAAAAATGAGACAGGAGCTGTGGATTCCATGGCTCCTGTTTTTACTCTGAAAGGGAGCAAAAATGGAAGATTTATTAAAAGTAGGAGTTATCACAACAACGCATGGTGTCCGTGGTGAGGTGAAGGTTTTTCCAACAACGGATGATGCAGAGCGTTTTCTTGATATTGAATATGTGCTTCTGGATACAGGAAAAGAACTTCGCAGACTGAATATTCAGAATGTGAAATTTTTTAAGAATCTTGCGATCCTGAAGTTTGAAGGTGTTGATAATATCAATGATATTGAAATGTATAAAGGCCGTGATCTCTGGATCCCACGTGAAGAGGCACAGGAGCTTGGCGAGGATGAATATTATGTGGCAGATCTGATCGGAATGGATGTACTTCTGGAGAATGGGGAGAAATTCGGAGTACTCCGTGATGTGATGGAGACTGGTGCCAATGATGTTTACATCGTAGATCGTGTGGATGGAGAAGAAATTCTGCTTCCTGCGATCCATGACTGTGTTCTTGATGTAGATGTGGAAAAAAATACCATGACTGTACATTTGATGAAAGGGCTTGTTTAAATGAATTATCATGTACTTACACTGTTTCCGGAAATGATCGAGAACGGAATGAACACAAGTATTACAGGCCGTGCCATTACAAAAGGACTGTTATCACTGGAAGCAATCAATATCCGGGATTTTGCCTTCAACAAACACCAGAAGGTAGATGATTATCCCTATGGTGGCGGTGCCGGAATGCTGATGCAGGCAGAACCCGTATATCTGTCCTACGAGTCCATTGTAGAACGTATCGGAAGAAAACCCCGTGTGATTTTTCTGACTCCTCAGGGAAAAACTTTCAACCAGAATATGGCGAAAGAGTTCGCACTGGAAGAAGACCTGGTTTTTCTCTGCGGTCATTATGAGGGAATTGATGAGCGTGTTCTGGAAGAAATTGTGACAGACTATGTTTCTATTGGTGATTATGTACTTACAGGCGGGGAACTTCCGGCTATGGTTATGATGGATTCCATTTCCAGAATGGTACCAGGTGTTTTAAACAATCAGGAATCCGGAGAGACGGAATCTTTTTCCGGAAATCTTCTGGAATATCCTCAGTACAGCCGCCCGGAAGAATGGCATGGAAAAAAAGTTCCGGAGGTGCTGCTTTCCGGACATCATGCAAATGTGGATAAATGGAGAAGAGAGCAGTCTATTATCCGTACTGCCAAATGGAGACCGGATCTGCTGCCAAAGGCCGATCTTACAAACAAAGAGTGGAACGAGGTCCGCAGGCTTCGCAAACAGTGGAAAGAGGAAGTGGAAAAATAATTATGAAAACATCAGATTTTTATTATGACCTGCCGCAGGAACTGATTGCTCAGGACCCGCTGGAGGACAGAAGTTCTTCCAGACTGATGCATCTGTCTCTGAAAGACGGAAGTATCGAGCATCGTCATTTTACCGATATACTGGATTACCTGCATAAGGGAGACTGCCTTGTGATCAATGACACCAAAGTTATTCCGGCACGTCTTTACGGACATAAGGAGGAGACAGGAGCACTGATCGAGATCCTGCTTCTGAAGCGTCGTGAGAATGATATCTGGGAGTGCCTTGTAAAACCTGGTAAAAAAGCCCGTCCTGGTGCTAAAATTACTTTTGGTGATGGCATTTTAAAGGGCGAGATCATCGATATCGTAGATGAGGGAAACCGCCTGATCCAGTTCCATTATGAGGGAATCTTTGAGGAAATCCTGGATCAGCTAGGAGAAATGCCGCTACCGCCGTATATTACCCACAAGCTGAAAGATAAAAACCGTTATCAGACCGTATATGCAAAGAATGAGGGATCTGCCGCGGCACCGACAGCAGGACTGCATTTCACACCGGAACTTCTTGAGAAGGTAAAAGAAATGGGCGTGAACATTGCTCATGTGACCTTACATGTAGGTCTTGGAACATTCCGTCCGGTAAAAGTGGATGATGTGGAGAAACATCATATGCATTCGGAATTTTATATTGTGGAGGAAGATCAGGCGAAACTGATCAATGACACAAAGAAAAACGGTGGAAGAGTGATTTCCGTGGGAACTACCAGCTGCCGTACCCTGGAGTCCGCAACCGGAGAAGACGGAATCGTAAAAGCCGGAAGTGGCTGGACAGAGATCTTTATTTATCCAGGCTATAAATTTAAAGCGATTGACGGACTGATCACCAATTTCCATCTTCCGGAGTCCACGTTGCTGATGCTGGTTTCTGCCCTTGCAGGAAAAGAACATATTATGGCTGCCTATGAGGAAGCGGTGAAGGAAAGATACCGATTCTTCAGTTTTGGGGATGCCATGATGATCGAATAACAAAACACAATTATCTTTCATAAAAAAATCCTGACAGATTTTCGCATGGATCATGCGGTATCTGCCAGGGTTTTTATTTTACCTATTCTTCGCTGTTATCTGAGAAATCTGCTTCTTCGTCTGAACTGTAATCTTCTTCATCTGAAGCATCATAATCCGAACTGTCAGATTCATCGGAAAAATCCGAGCTTGTATCAGATTCATCAGAAGTGTCAGTGTTTCCGGATGCCTCATCTGCAGAAACAGTATCAGAACTGCCTGTATCGCCGGATGATTTGGCTGTAGAATCAGCGGATGGAATCGCTGCACTGCGTTCATCGATCTTGGCTTTGATTCTGGTAGCTTCATCGCCGGTAGCAGGAGTTGGTTGATAATTGTTATAACCGTCTGCGGAAGAAATGGAGCAGGGAATGATGTTTGTTACATTATCGGCCTGTACACCGTTGGAAGTGATAGTAAAGGTCTGCTGGAAGATCATGGTGTCCATATCGCTTGGTGAACTGTTTCCGCCAAAGCAGAAGTTTCCGAGGCTGTAAACGATATTTTTGCCCTTGTAAGTTTCAATTCCCTGAAGTACATGTGGATGATGTCCGCATACAAGATCAGCACCCTCATCGATAGCCAGACGGCCCAGAGTCATCTGATTGGTATCCGGAACGGTTTCAGTCTCATTACCCCAATGGAAGATTACAATAACAAGTTCTGCTCCGTCTGCTTTGACTTTTGCGATATTATCTTTCAGCTGTTGTTCACGGCCAAGATGGTCATTCAGTTCATAAATGCCAACAAGTCCGACTTTAACTCCTTTGATGTCCATAACTGCAGTATCATCATATCCGAAATGGGTGATCCCTTCATTATCCAGAGCAGTCAGGGTGTCCGTGTAACTCTGGTCTCCGTAATCATGGCTGTGATTGTTGGCAGTATTTACAGCTTCTATGGAACCACTGGTGAGGATCTGGGCATATTCGGCAGGTGCTTTAAATGCAAATGTTTTATCTTCACGGGTATCCGAATCCGTAAGTGTTCCCTCAAAATTGGCGATGGTCAGATCATCAGCTGAAAAAATACTTTTTACATTCTGGAAAAAGTAATCTTTTCCGTTGCTGTCGTAGTAGGCGTTCAGACTTGTGTCATAGTCGAAGGTTTCGTCTGTACCAAGGGTGCAGTCACCCACAACACTGATGGTCAGTGAAACAGGATCCTTCTGGGCTGCTTTCGCTGCTTCTTCGGCTTTTTTTGCCGCTGCTTCTTCCTGCGCTTTTTGGAGGGCAGCAGCTTCAGCTGCTTTTCTGGAAGAAATACATGCGCGGGCAGAAAAAATAATTACAAGAAGTAAGAGCAGAAGTCCACCTCCTGCAAGCATCATTTTCTGACGACGTACTTGCTGATATCTGGAATTTTTCTTGATGGTTTTTCTGCGTGATGCGGCAGAACTGTGCGTGGACGGGCGGTTGTTTTCCCGTGAAGTGTTTTGGCGATGGCCGCTTTCTTTCTGACTGGAATGATGTGTGCGTGTCTGTCTGGCCTTAAGTGCTTCTTTTCGTGCCAGTTCCGGATCATGTTTGTGGGGCGGCTTTCGATTATCATTTGCCATACTTTTTCTCCTTCATATGTAAAGATACATTTATTATAGGAAGAATTGGAAGCAATGTAAAGAATGAATACCGGACTTTGCAGAAAAAAGAGTTTTTGCTATAATATACAAAACTCCACAATCGTGGCTTTAAGTTACCGTAAATAAAAAATACAGGGAGATCAGAAAAAAATGGTATTATATATCGGAAATCATACAAGTTCATCCAAAGGCTATGCAGCCATGGGACGTCAGATAGTAAAAAACGGAGGAAATACATTTGCATTTTTTACCAGAAATCCAAGAGGCGGTAAGGCGAAAGAGATTGATCCGGCAGATGTGCAGAAATTTCTGGAACTTGCAGGAGAGAATCATTTCGGTAAGCTTGTAGCTCATGCACCATATACAATGAATGCCTGTGCGGCGAAAGAAAATCTGAGAGATTTTGCCCGGGAGATTATGGCGGATGATCTGAAACGCATGGAATATACTCCGGGGAATTATTATAACTTTCATCCGGGTAGCCATGTAGGACAGGGAACAGAAACTGGAATTGCAAAAATTGCGGAAATTCTCAACGATGTTCTTAACGAACAACAAAGTACCACAGTTCTTCTGGAAACCATGTCCGGCAAGGGCTCTGAGGTGGGCGCAACGTTTCAGGAACTAAGAGAGATCATTGACCGTGTGGAAAAAAATCACAAACTGGGAGTCTGCCTGGATACATGTCATGTCTGGGACGGCGGGTATGACATTGTCCATGATCTGGATGGAGTACTGACGGAATTTGACCAGGTGATCGGCCTTTCCAGATTAAAAGCCGTTCATCTTAATGACAGCATGAATGGCCTGGGAAGCCATAAAGACCGTCATGCAAAAATTGGCGAGGGAGAAATTGGTCTGGATGCGCTGGTTAATGTGGTGTGCCATCCGGCACTGAAAGGAATCCCCTTTATTTTGGAGACGCCTAATGATGATGAGGGATGGAAAAGAGAGATTGCACTTTTAAGAGAACAGTATACAGTGAAAGGAGCTTGATTCATGAAGAAATTCAGAATTTTTCTTTTGGTAATGACAGGTGCTGCTGTTTTGATGCTGGGAGGATGCAAGGAGAAAGCCAAATATGACGAATCAGCATTTCAGGATGATCTGGAACCATTAACAGATGATGAACTGGAGGACATGGACGAAAACAGTGACGATGAAATGATAGTGGAAGATGATGCGGAACTGGAGCAGTCACAGCAGCAGGAAGATTCCACAGAGAAAGCAGATGCGGAAAGTACAGACAGTAACGAAGAAACGCAGAGTAAGCTGGATGAAAAAGGGACATACACAGATAAAGATGAAGTTGCCCAGTATATTTATGAGTATGGGCATGCGCCGTCAAACCTTTCTGCAAAAAGTTACGATAATGCAGATAAAATGCTTCCGGTAGAAGATGGAATTACCTATCAGCAGTGCAGCCTGGATTCTGAAGAAAAACAGAAGATAATATTTACACAGGATGGAAAACGTGTGTATTATACAGAAGATGACGGAAAATCTTTTGAAGAAATCTATTAAAAAATAAAAATCCGGGTACAGAATTGCTTGCGGATATTCGCTTTGCTTAATTCTGTACTCGGATTTTTTTGTGAAAATGGAACTATATCAGTGAACCAGATTTTTCATTTCAGTTCCATCCATAAAGGCTTTTGCGTTTTCCAGAGTTGTCTCGGCAATATTGGTCAGTGCTTCTACCGTGAAAAATCCCTGATGGGAAGTCATGGTAACATTCGGGAAGGACAGAAGACGCTGGATCGTGGAAGTAGGGAGAATGCTGCTGGACATATCTTCATATACATAAGCGGATTCTTCTTCGTAAACATCCAGACCAACGGCAAAGAATTTATGGTCACGGATACCTGCGATCAGGTCGTCAGTTTTGATCAGTCCACCTCTGGAGGTGTTTACAAGGATCACTCCATCTTTCATTTTTGCGATGGTCTCGGAGTTGATCAGATGTTCAGTTTCCGGAGTCATCGGACAGTGGAGGCTGATCAGATCACTGGTGGCAAGAAGTTCGTTCAGCGAAACATATTCCAGAAAGTCAAGATTTTTATTTGGGAAAAGATCATAAGCGATTACTTTCATACCGAAGCCACGGCAGATTTTTGCCATTGCCTGGCCGATTTTTCCGGTACCGATGATACCGGCAGTTTTCTGATAAAAGTTTACGCCCATGAGACCGTTCAGTGCAAAGTTGTTTTCACGGCATTTGATATACGCTTTATGGGTGTGGCGGTTGGCGGTAAGGGCAAGTGCCATGGCGTGTTCGGCAACTGCTTCCGGAGAATAACCTGGAACACGTGCCACCTGGATTTCGCATCTGGCAGCAGTTTCCAGATCAACGTTGTTGTATCCTGCACAGCGCATTAGGATCAGTTTTACACCTTGTCGGTGAAGTTCTTCGATGACCGGTGCGCCAAGATCTGCATTTACAAATGCACAGATAGCGTCGTAGCCGTGGGCAAGAGCTGCAGTTTCCTCATGGATATTTGCTTCAATGAATTTAATCTCAATACCTGGATAGGACGGAAGCAGCTTCTCAAAAAATTCTCTATCGTAGCTCTTAGTGTCATAAAACAAAATTTTCATAATCGTTGCTCCTCTCTGAAAATATTTTATTTTCCGGATAAATAATACCATAATAGTAGGAATTTGGAAAGTGGGAAAATAGATAAAGTTTATCAAAAAAATGATTTTATTTTGGAATTATGATACCACTAATAAATAAAAAATATACGAAATATAAAAAAATACAAAAAACAGAGAGCATTTTCATGCACTGCTATCTGATAGAACAGATGCAATGAATTATGCATAAAAATGCTCTCTGTCGGGATATCTGATAATTATTCTGCCAGACTGTAAAGATCGGAATAGAATTCCGGATAGGAGATATTGACACATTCTCCGTTTTTGATGGAAAGAGTTCCCTCCGAGAGAAGTCCTGCCACTGCGAAAGACATGGCTATACGGTGATCCAGATGAGAATCGATCTCTGCACCGTGGAGAGACTTTCCACCGTGGATGATCATGCCGTCTTCCGTTGCTTGGATATCTGCCCCCATTTTCTGGAGGTTTTCTGTCATAACCTGGATACGGTCGGATTCTTTGACACGAAGCTCCTGGGCATCACGGATAACAGTGGTTCCTTCTGCAAAGGCTGCCATAACCGCGATCATCGGAAGTTCATCGATTAGGGTAGGAATGATGGCACCTTCTACGGTTGTTCCGTGAAGAGTGGAGGAGCGGATCAGAAGATCAGCAGTAGGTTCGCCTTCTGTGGTTTCATTGAGAAGGGTGATATCTGCGCCCATGGCTTTGCATACACGGAGAATGCCGTCACGGGTCGGGTTGATTCCCACATTTTTCAGAAGGATCTC
Organism: Blautia sp. MCC269; assembly: GCF_018785655.1. Classification (NCBI taxonomy): domain Bacteria; kingdom Bacillati; phylum Bacillota; class Clostridia; order Lachnospirales; family Lachnospiraceae; genus Blautia; species Blautia sp. MCC269. The sequence continues at coordinate 45,594 of NZ_WQQE01000003.1, forward strand.
GCTGTTGGGAACAAGGAGGCCGGCTGCGATAAAGTAGGCAGCAGAAGAGATATCTCCAGGAACCAGGATCTCACGTCCGTAAAGAGATGAGTCCGGTTTGATGGATGCAGTTGTTCCCTCTGATGTTACATCAGCACCAAAGTAATGCAGCATGATCTCTGTGTGGTTTCTGGAGAGAACCGGCTCTGTTACACGGGTGATGCCGTCCGAGTACATTCCTGCAAGAAGTACGCAGGATTTTACCTGGGCGGATGCTACCGGAGAATTGTAATGGATGGCATGGAGTTTTTTCCCGGAGATCTTAAGTGGGGCACATCCGTTTCCGTTGATGCTGATGATATCTGCGCCCATCTGGGAAAGTGGAGTCATGATCCGTTTCATGGGACGCTTCTGGATGGAAGCATCGCCGGTAAGCTCTGATACAAAATCCTGGCCTGCCAGGATTCCGGAAATGAGACGGGTGGTAGTACCGCTGTTGCCTACATCAAGAGTCTCCGTTGGAGCGCAAAGGCCATGGAGACCTTTTCCGTGGACCAGGATCTCTCCGCTTGTATTTTCAATGTCAATGCCCATTTTCTGGAAGCAGGAAATGGTGGAGAGACAGTCTGCACCTTCCAGAAAGTTTGTGATCCTGGTAGTGCCTTCTGCAAGAGAGCCGAACATAATGGCTCTGTGGGAAATGGATTTATCTCCGGGGATGGCAAGAGAACCGGATAATTTTTTTGCTTTTTTGATTTCCATAATAAATACCTCGTTTATATATCAGCGTTCGCAGATTTTGTAATTGCGTTTGGTAAGAAGCACTTTTGCCTGCTCCAGGGCTGCATCTGTATAAAATTCGATCTTCAGAACGCCGTCTTCAAATTCACGGTTGTGAATGATGCCGATATTTTTGATGCTGACTTTTTCTGTTGCAAGGATGGTTGCGATGGTTGCGATGGCACCGGCCTCATCTGCCACATCGATATAAAGGACATAGGAGCGTGGGATCAGGCTGTTATCCACAATGTCAATGGAGTCGCGGTAATCCTTGGAACTTGCGAACATGTCAAAAATATTGTCAGCCTCTTTGTTGTCAATGGAACAGCGGATCTGGATCAGCATACGGATAAATTCATCCAGAACTGTGGAAATGTTTTTCTGGTTTTCCAGGCAGATCTGCTCCCACATGATCGGTGAGGAAGAGGCGATACGTGTGATGTCTCGGAAACCACCGGCTGCGATCATTTTCATATACTGGGCATCGTTGTCCAGAAGGTTTACAAGATTCACAAGAGCGGAGGCTACGATATGAGGAAGGTGGCTGACTCCTGCTGTGATAAAATCATGTTCTTCCGCAGTGAGAACAAGAGGGATCGCACCAAGCGAGGAGACCAGTTCTGTGAAATCGGAAATCCTCTCCAGAGCAACTTCTCCTCCGGGGGTAATTATATAGTAAGCATTTTCCAGAAGATGATCACTGGAATTGGAAAAACCGCTGCGCTCGGACCCTGCCATTGGGTGGCCGCCGATAAATTTTCCTTCCAGGCCAAGTTCGGTTACTTTTTCGTGGATGATGCTTTTTACACTGCCCACATCTGTGAGGATACAGTTTTCTCCAAGAGAATCCTTGATCTTTTCCATGTACTCCACATTAAATTCTACAGGGGCACAGAGGAAAAGATAATCACAGTTGTATAATCGTTCGTCTTCAATATCGCAGATCCCGTCGATCACATTTAAACTGACTGCCTCTGCCAGAGCGTCTCTGTCTTTGTCAAAGGCAAGCAGGCGATAATCCGGGTGAAATTTTCGTATGGTTCTGGCAATGGAGCCGCCGATCAGCCCAAGGCCGATAAAACCTATGGTTTTCATAGTACTTCAGAGTCCTTTCCGGTTACTTTTTACTTTTATTCTTTAATAGTGTAAATCACGACTATATTGTAAAAGAAAGTACGAAAAATGTCAACAAATGTTAGAGGAAACAGAAATATTGCCAATGAGCAGCAGCAAACAATAAACAGTAATAGAAAAGGGCTTGAGAAATCAGGGATTTCGGACGTATAATAAGAAAAAACAACGTAAGATACAGAGGAGAATTTATTATGAAATATCAGTCAGTAATGGATCTGCACACACATACTGTAGCCAGCGGGCATGCATACTGTACCCTTCGCGAGATGGCGAAGGCGGCTTCCGATAAAGGGCTTGAGCTTCTTGGAATTACAGAACATGCACCGAAGATGCCGGGAACCTGCCACAAATTCTACTTTCAGAATATAAAAGTAGTGCCTCGTGAGATGTACGGGATCCAGCTGCTTCTGGGCTCGGAGGTAAATATCCTGGATGCGGCAGGAACCGTGGATCTGGCGCAGAATACCCTGGAAAAGCTGGACGTGGTTATTGCTAGCCTTCATGTGCCATGTATCAAACCGGGCAGCAGGCAGGAGAATACAGAGGCTTATCTTAATGTTATGAAAAATCCATACGTCAATATCATCGGACATCCGGATGACGGAAGATACGATATCGACTATGAAGCACTTGTACAGGGAGCGAAAGAATACGGTAAAGTTCTGGAGCTTAACAACCACTCCATGGACCCGGATTGTACCCGCGAGAATGCAGTAGAGAACGATACCATTATGCTGAACTACTGCAAAAAATATCAGGTACCTGTAATCATGGACAGCGATGCTCATTTTGACCTTCTGATCGGGGAATTTGATCTTGCCAGAGAGCTTCTCACAAAACTGGATTTTCCGGAAGAACTGGTACTGAACCATTCCGTGGATGCTGTGAAAAAGTATGTAAATCGGAAATTCTGACAGGAGGACAGACTGTTCTGTATCAATTGACGGTATAACTGAAAACTTTCTGAAAAAAAGTTGTCAAAATTGAATAAAATACTTGAAATTTGCATGGAAATTTAGTAAAATGTGAACATATTAAGTAAGACAAACAGGGAGGTATTACATATGGACGTTTTCAGAACAGACCGAATCAGAAATGTAGTCCTATTAGGTCATGGTGGCGCAGGTAAAACAACACTGGCTGAGGCAATGGCTTATCTGGCAGGTATGACAAACAGACTCGGACGTGTTGAGGATGGCAATACTGTCAGCGATTATGACAAGGAAGAAATAAAGAGACATTTTTCCATCACAACTTCTTTGATTCCGGTACCATGGGATAAGATGAAGGTAAATGTACTGGATACTCCCGGATATTTCGATTTTGTGGGAGAAGTTGAGGAAGCCGTCAGTGCAGCAGATGCAGCGATCATCGTTGTTTCCGGTAAGGCCGGTGTTCAGGTTGGAACACAGAAGGCATGGAATCTCTGCGAGAAATATAAACTTCCGCGAATGATCTTTGTTACCGATATGGACGTGGATGATGTCAGCTATCGTGAGGTCGTGGAAGAGCTGACAGAGCTGTATGGCAAGAGGATCGCTCCTCTTCATTTCCCGATCCGTGAAGACGGTAAGTTTGTAGGTTATGTCAATGTTGTGAAACAGGCCGGAAGAAGATACATTGACAAGGCCGGTAAAGAAGAATGCCCGGTTCCGGACTATCTGACCGAATATCTTGAGAAATATCATGAAACTCTGATGGAGTCTGTTGCAGAAACAAGCGAAGAGTTTATGGACCGTTATTTTGAGGGAGATACCTTCTCCGTAGCAGAGGTTTCTGCGGCTATTGCAACTAACGTACAGGATGGAAGCATTGTTCCGGTATGCATGGGTTCACCGGTAAATCTTCGTGGTGTATCCAATCTTCTGGATGATATCTGCGGTTACTTCCCGAGTCCGAGCGGACGTTCCTGCAACGGTATCGCACAGAAGACCAACGAGATCTTTGAGGCGAATTATGACTTTGCCAAGGCAAAATCCGCTTATGTATTTAAGACCATCGCAGATCCGTTCCTTGGTAAATATTCTCTGATCAAGGTATGCTCCGGTGTGCTGAAATCCGATGATACACTTCTCAATGTAGAGAAGGGAACAGAGGAGCGTGTAAATAAACTCTATGTTCTGGAAGGTTCCAAACCGATCGAAGTTCCGGAGCTTTTTGCAGGTGATATCGGTGCCATTGCCAAACTTGGCAGCGTACAGACCGGTGACAGCCTTGCGACCAAGGCAAACCCGATCCTTTATCCGAAGGCTGTACTTTCCACACCATATACATATAAGAGATTTAAGGCAGTGAAGAAGGGCGATGAGGATAAGATCGCACAGTCTCTCGCCAAGATGATGACAGAGGACAGAACTCTTAAAGTTGTCAATGACAGTGCCAACCGTCAGAGCCTGATCTATGGTATGGGCGATCAGCATCTGGATATCGTTGTCAGCAAGCTGAAAGAACGCTATAAAGTAGATGTGGAACTTTCGAAACCGAAGGTTCCGTTCCGTGAGACACTTCGCAAGAAGTCAGATGTAGAAGGCAAACATAAGAAACAGTCCGGCGGACACGGACAGTATGGCCACGTTAAGATGCGTTTTGAGCCATCCGGTGATCTGGAAACACCTTATGTATTTGAGCAGGTAGTTGTAGGTGGTGCAGTTCCGAAGAACTACTTCCCTGCAGTTGAAAAAGGTCTTCAGGAATGCGTCCTGAAAGGACCTCTGGCTGCATATCCGGTAGTTGGTGTGAAAGCAACCCTTTATGATGGATCTTATCATCCGGTAGATTCTTCTGAGATGGCATTTAAGATGGCGACGATCCTTGCCTTCAAGAAGGGCTTCATGGAGGCTTCTCCTGTACTTCTTGAGCCGATCATTTCCATGAAGGTTACTGTTCCGGATAAATATACCGGTGATGTTATGGGTGATCTGAACAAGAGACGTGGCCGTGTTCTTGGAATGAATCCGGATCACGAGGGCAATACCATCATTGAGGCAGATGTTCCGCTGCTTGAGATTTATGGTTATTCCACAGTCCTTCGTTCCATGACCGGTGGAAGCGGAGATTTCTCCTATGAGTTTGCACGCTATGAGCAGGCTCCGAGTGATATCCAGGAGAAAGAGATCGCAGCACGCGCAAGCAAGGTTGACGGTGCTGACGAATAAAAAGATACAGACAATTATCTTATGGGGGTAGGATAAAGAGTTGACAGGCTGCAGCATTTGCTGTAGCCTGTTTGTGACTGCAGCTGCAGGAAAAAATAAAGAGAGAGGACAAACTAATGTTAGTATGTGATTATATCGTAAAACAGATCGACGGAGATTACGCCCACCTTCAGCGCACAGACCAGCCGGAGGAAGAAATGAAAGTGGTTGCCAGGGCATTGCTTCCGGCAGAAATCTATGAGGGCTGTGAGCTTCACTATGAGCTGATGCAGTATTCCATGAAATGATACGCTTACAGGACATTGCAGATATGGCCGGGGTCAGCCGTACAACGGTATCCAATGTGATCAATGGAAACACAAAACGGGTTTCACAGAGTACTATTGACCGTATCACAGCGATCCTGAAAGAGCAGAATTACGTTCCCCATATGGGTTCGGTGATGCTCTCCGGTCATGGATCAAGGATTATTGGAGTGGTCCTTGGTTTTTCTTTTATCCATGGTATGCAGTCTCTGCAGGATTCATTTGTGGGAGAGATCACCGGAACGCTGCAGGTGGAAGCGGAAAACAGAGGCTACTACATCATGCTCATTGGTGGGGAAAAGATCGATAATGTGGTAGATATGGCATCCCGCTGGAATGTAGAAGGCCTCATCATTATAGGATATAACGAAGAACAGTATCACCAGCTTTCCAGAAAGATGAATAAAAAGATGGTATTGATCGATGCCTATCCGAAAGGCGAATATAGCTTTCAAAATGTAGGAGTAGATGATTATTCCGGAGGATATCAGATCGGGGAATATCTGTATTCCTGTGGATACCACCGGGCGCTTTTTGTTGCGGAAACAGAGCAGGACAGTGATTATGCAAGGTGGCTTGGATTCAAACAGGCTATGGAAAGAAATGGCGGCTTCTGCAGTCGTTCCCGTTATGTGGTGGTTCCCCAGGAACCCCGGCGCAGACTGAAAAAATATGAAGAGCTGCTGCCACATTTTCTGGAGACAAAGGCACTGGCATTTTCTTCTGATTACACAGCTGTGGAAGCTATCAATTATTTTACAGACAGAGGAATCAGGATTCCGGATCAGATTTCCATTACCGGCTTTGATGATAATTTTTATGCGCAGATCGTCAGGCCAAAGCTGACCACCATTCATCAGGATGTTCATCAGAAAGCAGTTCTTGCCTTACGGAAGCTGCTTCTTATGGCAGAGGGAAAGGAACCTGCCAAAAAAAATGTAAAAAGCCCTGTCTGGCTTGTAAAGAGAGATTCTGTAAAAGAGTAGCAGGATCTCTTTTTTTATTTTGTGACGACTTTTCCTGGGACATCATCGGGATACGGTGGAAATTCTTTCACCGGACAGTAGTGACTTATTGTTAAAACTGCATAAAAAAAACAGAAAATTTTGGCAGAAATTTAAGTTTCACGAGAAACCTGTTGATTTTAAAGGGCGGATAGGATATGCTGATTTCAGGATCAAACAGAAAAAAGGAGGCCGTTTACCATGAAAAAAAACTGGTGGAAAGAAAGCGTGGTATATCAGATTTATCCGAGAAGTTTTAAGGACAGCAACGGAGACGGAATTGGTGATATTCCCGGAATTATAGAAAAACTGGACTATCTGAAGGAGCTGGGAGTAAATGTTCTCTGGATCTCACCCATGCTGGAATCCCCGCAGGATGACAATGGCTATGATATTTCCGATTACCGCAGGATCTATAAAGAATATGGAACCATGGAGGATTATGAAAAGCTTCTTGAGGAAGCACATAAACGTGGCATTAAGATCCTCATGGATCTGGTCGTAAACCATACTTCCGATGAACACAACTGGTTTATTGAAAGTAGGAAATCCAAAGATAATCCTTACAGGGATTACTATATCTGGAGAGAGCCGGTGAATGGAAAAGAACCGAATAACTGGGGAAGTGCGTTCGGAGGACCTGCATGGGAGTATGATCCTCAGACAGAGATGTATTATCTTCACCTGTTTTCAAGAAAACAGCCGGATCTGAACTGGGAAAATGAAAAGGTTCGTCAGGAAGTTTACGATATGATGAATTTCTGGTGTGAAAAAGGAATCGACGGTTTCCGAATGGACGTGATCAGCATGATCTCCAAGGATCAGTCATATCCGGATGGAGAAATGAATGGAGGATTATACGGTGATTTTGGTCCTTACTGCGTCCATGGCCCGAGGATCCATGAGTTTCTTCAGGAAATGAACAGAGAGGTTTTATCCCGATACGATGTGATGACAGTTGGAGAAACCTCCGGTGTGACTATCGAAGAGGCACAGAAATATGCAGGTGAGGACAGGAATGAGCTGAACATGGTGTTTCAGTTTGAGCATGTAGAGGATCAGGGATCAGACCATGGTAAATGGACTACCGAGAAATACAATTTCCAGGAATTTAAAAAGGTTATGATCAAATGGCAGGAAGAGCTTGCGGGAAAAGCATGGAACAGTCTGTTTCTTGGAAATCATGACCAGCCAAGAAGTGTTTCCAGATTTGGAAATGATAATCCGGCATACAGGGAAACTTCAGCCAAGATGCTGGCAACCTGTCTTCATATGATGCAGGGAACTCCTTATGTTTATCAGGGAGAAGAGCTTGGAATGACCAATGCTTATTTTACAGACCTTAAGGATTACCGTGATATCGAGAGCATTCAGTATTTCCATGAATACACAGAAGCAGGTATTTATACACCGGAATATATGATGAAGTGCCTGATGCTGAGAGGACGTGACAATGCCAGAACACCGATGCAGTGGGAGGATTCCCATCAGGCTGGCTTTACGGAGGGAACGCCATGGATCAGGGTAAACTCCAATTATAAGGAGATCAATGCGAAGCAGCAGCTTTCGGATCCGGATTCCATTTTCCATTATTATCAGAAGCTGATCCGTTTAAGAAAAGAAAAACCGGTGATCGTTTACGGTGCATTTGAGGCACTTTACAGAGATCATGATCAGATTTTTGCATATACCAGAACCCTTGAGGGAGAGAAGCTTCTTACAGTCTGCAATTTCAGTGAGCATGTGGCAGAAATGGAAATCCCGGAAGAATTTCAGAAAAATGCAGAATGCCTGATCACCAATCTTGGAAGAAAGGATTTTGGGAAGAAAGTGATCCTGAAACCTTATGAGGCATTTGTTCTTTACAGAAATCTGTAACAGGAGAATGAAAAATGATAAAAAAATATGTATATGGAGAGCCCTTTGAAACTGAGGCACTGACAGAAACCCTTGAAACAGCAGAAGGAAAGCCAGGATATGGAGAAATCTGTGCAGAAGATGGATTTTCTTTTACTTATATCATGGATGAAGAGGATATCGTCTACGGATTGGGAGAATCCAACCGCGGTATCAATAAGAGAGGATTCATTTACACCAGTAACTGTACCGATGATCCGGAGCATACAGAGGATAAACATTCCCTGTACGGTGCACATAATCTTATCATTGTATCCGGAAAAGAAACCTTTGGAATGTTTTTTGATTATCCGGCAGCGATCACCTTTGACATTGGCTATACCAGAATGGATACCATGAAGGTAACCTGCGAAAATGCAGACCTGAAGCTTTATGTGATCGAAGGGGAGAGTCCCTATGATATTGTAAAGCAGTTCCGTCATGTGATCGGAAGAAGCTATATCCCACCGAAATTTGCCTTTGGATTTGGCCAGAGCAGATGGGGCTATACTACAAAAGAGGATTTCCGGAAGGTTGCAGCCGGATATCGTGAAAATCATATTCCTATTGATATGATCTATATGGATATCGATTATATGCAGTCTTATAAGGACTTTACATTAAGTGAAGAGAATTTTCAGGATTTCCCGGAGTTTGTAAAGGAACTGAAGGATCAGGATATCCGTCTGATCCCGATCATCGATGCCGGTGTCAAGGTAGAGCCGGGATACGATGTTTATGAGGAAGGTGTCAAAAACCGTTACTTCTGCCAGAGAGAGGACGGCAGTGATTTTGTAGCTGCTGTATGGCCGGGGGATACTCATTTTCCGGATGTATTGAACAAAGATGCCAGAAAATGGTTCGGTGACAAATACCGTTTCCTGATCGAGAAGGGAATCGACGGTTTCTGGAACGATATGAATGAGCCGGCGATCTTCTATTCCACAGAGGGAATGAAAGAGGTCAAAGAGCTTGCAGGAGAATTTGCAAAAGATACGGAAGGAAAGATCCATATCTGGAAGATGCAGAGTGCCCTTCGTGATGCTGCCAACAATCCGGAAGATTACCGGAGATTTTATCATAATGTAGATGGTAAAAAGATCCGCCATGACAAAGTGCACAACCTGTTTGGCTACAATATGACCAGAGCAGCAGGGGAGGCTTTTGAACGGATCGATCCGGAAAAACGTTTTCTGATGTTTTCCAGGTCATCCTATATTGGTATGCATCGTTATGGTGGAATCTGGACCGGTGATAATAAATCCTGGTGGGCGCATATCCTTTTGAACCTGAAGATGATGCCATCTCTGAATATGTGTGGTTTCCTGTATGCGGGAGCAGATCTGGGTGGATTTGGCGCTGATACAACAAGAGAACTGCTGCTTCGTTTCCTGGCACTTGGAGTATTCACACCGCTGATGCGTGATCATACAGCGATCGGTACCAGAGAGCAGGAATGCTACCAGTTTGAAAATGTGGAAGATTTCCGTCATGTGATCGGTGTGAGATATCGTCTTATCCCATATCTTTACAGTGAATATATGAAGGCAGCTCTGAACGATGATATGTATTTCCGGCCGTTGGGCTTTGTTTATCCGGAGGATAAGATTGCCGTACATGTGGAGGACCAGCTGCTCCTTGGAAATGAGATCATGATTGCTCCGGTTTATGAGCAGAACGCAAGAGGCCGTTACGTATATCTTCCGGAGGAGATGAAGTTTGTGAAATTCCTTCCGGACGGAACCATTGCAGAGGAGATCCTGGAAAAGGGTGTGCATTATGTGGAAGTGGCACTGAATGAGATCCCACTGTTTATCCGGAAGGGAAAATGTATTCCGGTTGCAGAAGTAGCAGAATGTGTGGCAGCTTTGGATACAGATAATATGCAGCTTCTCGGATATGAAGGTGCAGAGTATACCTTATATGAGGACGATGGAATCCATAAGGATTACGACAGTGAAGAAAATTACTGTGTTCTGAAAAAATAAAGCAGACAGCAGGATGTGAACAGCTGATAAACAGAAAAGCCGTAAGTATATGTGAAAGTTTCTTAAACATATATCTTACGGCTTTTGTTACTGGTGCTTTACATAAAATATTTTATGTAAAGTAATTTTGTATTCTGTTTAAATAACACTTCAGAAAGATCTTTTTTTATGCTTCTTCCTCAACCTTGATAACGTTTTTCAGTACAGAGCAGCATGCCATATCACCGATAACATTGACACAGGTGGCACCCATATCACAGAGGGTATTGATGCTGATATAAACACCAAGAACTCCTGCAGGAAGTCCGGCCATAGTTGCCAGCGCTGCGAAGGATGCGATAGCACCGCCGGGAACACCGGGAGTACCAACGGAAAGCAGTACGTTTGCAAGAAGGATAATGATCATAAGAGAAATACTTACATGGATCCCACAGGCGTTTGCAAAGAACATGATCATAAAGGACATCAGGATAGATACAGCATCCATGTTAACGGTAGCACCAAGAGGAATGGCGATGCTGGTGATCTGGTTGGATACGCCCATTTCTTCTTCCATACACTGTTTGCTGAGTGGAATAGTAGCGGAACTTGAACAGGTTCCGAAGGCGTTCAGGGCAGCAGGCAGGATCGCTTTCAGGAATTTAAACGGGCTCTGTTTTCCGATGATCTTTACAGACAGGCCATACACCACAATAGCGAAACCGAAGAATGCCGCATACAGGATGACAAGCTGTGTTGCAAGGGAAATAATAGTCTCGGTTCCGTTGGCTTCCACAACTGGTACGATAGTACAGAAAACACCGATCGGAGTGAAGTACATGATCGTTGTGATGATCTTCAGACATACCTCATTGACGGAATCGATCAGATTCAGGAATGGAGTTCCTTTTTTACCGACTGCGATCAGTGTGAAACCGATGATCAGGGCAAACACCAGAACTTGGAGCATATTTCCATTAGCAAATGCGGCGATCGGGTTGGACGGGATCAGGTTTTTCAGGGTATCCAGGATACTGCTCATTTCTGTAGCTTGGATGTCTGCCGCTGCCATCTCAAATTTCACTCCCTCTCCGAGATGGATCAGTCTCGGGATGATCAGTCCGCACAGGCTGGCAAGTGCCGTTGTGCAGAGAAAATAGATCATGGATGCTGCGGTGATCTTGCCGGTAGTACGTGCGTTTCCGATGGAACAGATTCCAATGACAATGGAGCAGAAGACCATGGGAAAGATCATCATGTTCAGGGCGTTCATGTAGATACTTCCGATCAGACTGGTTACAGTGAGGACAGGTTCAAACCGTCCGGCCAGGAAAAGTCCTGTGAGGATACCCAGGATCAGTCCTGTAAAGATCGCACCGGTAATATGCTTCCGGTACCAGGAATAAAAAGATTTCATTTATGCGTTCCCTCCTAGATAAATATGTATGATATGTATAATATAAGAAAATACATGCAGGAAATTATACCATGTGAAAAAAGATGCGTCAATAAAACCAGGTCAGGATTGCAGGTTCATACAGATTTCGATGGAAAAGGGCTGTTTTTGGATTTCTGTTTGACAAATACATCATAAGTAGTTAAAATTAATAGCAGTGTGTGAAAGCATTAAAGTATTAATACTGAGTAATTTGTCAGGAGGAATAAAAAAATGGCTGCACCTTATAACCATAGAGCCATCGAAGCGAAATGGCGCACAAACTGGGAGAAAAAGCCGGTAAATGTCAACGACGGCAAGAAACCGAAATACTACTGTCTGGATATGTTCCCGTATCCGTCCGGAAACGGTCTTCATGTAGGACACTGGAGAGGCTATGTGATCTCTGATGTATGGAGCCGCTATAAAATGCTTCAGGGTTATTACCTGATTCACCCGATGGGATGGGATGCTTTTGGTCTTCCGGCTGAGAACTATGCCATCAAGATGGGTGTTCATCCGGCAGTATCTACTGCAGCAAACATCAAAAATATCAAACGTCAGATCAACGATATCGCAGCGATCTATGACTGGGATATGGAGGTTAACACAACAGATCCGGATTTCTATAAATGGACACAGTGGATCTTTGTAAAAATGTTCAAAGAGGGTCTTGCTTATGAGAAGGAATTCCCGATCAACTGGTGCCCTTCCTGTAAGACAGGTCTTGCAAATGAAGAGGTTGTAAACGGATGCTGCGAGCGTTGTGGTACTCCGGTTACCAAAAAGAACCTCCGTCAGTGGATGCTCCGCATCACAAAATATGCAGACAGACTTTTAAATGACCTGGACAAACTGGACTGGCCGGAAAAAGTTAAGAAGATGCAGACAGACTGGATCGGTAAATCCTACGGTGCAGAGGTAGATTTCCCGGTTGAAGGAAGAGATGAGAAGATCACCGTCTATACAACAAGACCGGATACTCTTCACGGAGCAACATTCATGGTGCTTGCACCGGAGCATGCTCTTGCGAAATCTCTTGCAACAGACGAGACAAGAGAGGCTGTAGAGAAATATATCTTTGATGCTTCCATGAAATCCAATGTAGACCGTCTTCAGGATAAAGAGAAGACCGGTGTGTTCACAGGTACTTATGCGATCAATCCGCTGAACGGCGAGAAGCTTCCAATCTGGCTTTCTGACTATGTACTTGCTGATTATGGTACAGGTGCTATCATGTGTGTACCTGCTCATGATGACCGTGACTTTGAGTTTGCAAAGAAATTCGATATTCCGATCATCCAGGTTATCGCAAAAGATGGTAAAGAAATTCAGAATATGACAGAAGCTTACACAGAGGCTTCCGGAACCATGATCAACTCCGGTGAGTGGAATGGAATGGAATCTTCCGTACTGAAGAAGGAAGCACCGCATATCATCGAGAAGCTGGGTATCGGACGTAAGACTGTCAACTACAAACTGAGAGACTGGGTATTCTCCCGCCAGCGTTACTGGGGTGAGCCGATCCCGATCGTACACTGCCCGAAATGCGGTGCTGTACCGGTACCGGAGGATCAGCTTCCGTTAAGACTTCCGGAGGTAGAAAGCTACCAGCCGACAGGAACCGGAGAGTCACCGCTTGCTGCCATCGACGAGTGGGTAAATACCACATGCCCATGCTGTGGTGCACCTGCAAAACGTGAGACAAATACCATGCCTCAGTGGGCAGGATCTTCCTGGTATTTCCTCCGTTATGTAGATAACAAGAACAACAACGAACTGGTATCCAAAGAGAAAGCAGACAAGTATCTGCCGGTAGATATGTACATCGGTGGTGTAGAGCATGCGGTTCTTCATCTTCTGTACTCCAGATTCTACACCAAGTTCCTGTATGATATCGGAGCTATTGATTTCGATGAGCCGTTTGTCAAGCTGTTCAACCAGGGTATGATTACAGGTAAAAACGGAATCAAGATGAGTAAATCCAAAGGAAATGTTATTTCACCGGATGATCTTGTAAATGATTACGGATGTGATTCCTTACGTATGTATGAGCTGTTCGTAGGACCGCCGGAACTGGATGCAGAATGGGATGACAGAGGAATCGATGGTGTATCCAGATTCCTGAAACGTTTCTGGAATCTGGCTCTTGACAGCATTGAGAAAGATATCCCGGCTACCAAAGAGATGGAGAAGACCCGTCATAAGATGGTATACGATATCACCAGCAGACTTGAGGCCTTCAGCCTGAATACCGTAGTGTCCGGATTTATGGAATACACAAACAAGCTGATCGCTATCGCAAAGCAGAACGACGGCGCTGTTGACAAAGAAACCATCGAGACAGTTACCATTCTTCTTGCACCGTTTGTTCCTCATATTGCAGAGGAGATCTGGGAGAAGCTTGGTCATGAGGATTCCATTTTCCATGCACAGTGGCCGGCTCACGATGAGGAGCTTATGAAGGATGATGAGATCGAGGTTCCGGTTCAGATCAACGGCAAGACCAAGGCTGTTATCAGTATTCCGGCAGAAATCTCCAAAGAAGATGCGATTGCCGAAGGAAAGAAGGCAGTTGCAGATAAGATTTCCGGAAATATCATCAAAGAGATTTACGTACCGAAGAAGATCATCAATATCGTAGTAAAGTAATAAGATAAATCAAAAACACCCGAAGCAGGGCGGAAGATATTTCTGCCTTTGCCAGGGTGTTTTTTATATGGATAAACATCGTGAAGTAAGTATGCACAAAAATAACTAATGTTATTTAGAATAAATGCCAATAATATTTAGGCATTTTGTGACATTTGCCTAGTTTTTGGTCATACCAATTATATTGTCTATTGTTATTCAAATGGAAAAAACGTACAGTAACACCATGAGTCAGGCAAAGATAGTAAGAAAGCTTTGGTACTCGAAATGCAGTGTGACGGAATGAAGATGTCCGTTTAGCTGGATTGCATATTTACATTGAGAGAAATAAGGAGAGATAGTATGAGCGCAATGAACACACTTAAGAAATTCGGACTTGAGCAGGCATTCAACTATGTTTATAAAGATCCGGATAAAAACTTTATCAAGATCATGGACTGGGCCGATAAATTTTCAGGTGGCGGGTTCCCTACACAGAGAGCAATGATCCGCGAAGCCATTTCTAATCCGGAACATCCGTATTATCCGTTTATTCATAGATTGGTAACTGATATTGATCCGCATGTTATGAAAACTCTGGTTGCAAACTTCTTTATCAATGCAAATCTTGCAGGCTGGAAGAAACAGGATGAATGCCGTGAGAAATATGGCTGTAATATCCCGTGGGCGATCCTTCTTGACCCAACAAGTGCATGTAACCTGCACTGTACAGGATGCTGGGCAGCAGAGTATGGAAACAAGCTGAACCTCACCTACGATGAGATCGATGACATCATCCGCCAGGGTAAGGAGCTTGGCGTTTATATGTATATTTACACAGGCGGAGAGCCACTTGTAAGAAAAAAGGATCTGATCCGTCTTTGCGAGAAACATAATGACTGTATCTTCCTTTCCTTCACAAATGCCACACTGATCGATGAGGATTTTGCAAATGATATGCTTCGGGTAGGAAACTTTGTTCCTGCAATTTCACTGGAAGGATTTGAGACTGCAACAGATGGCAGAAGAGGAAATGGTGTATACCAGAAGGTTATCAAGGCCATCAATCTTCTCAGAGAGAAGAAACTTGTATTTGGTATCTCTGCATGTTATACGAGTGCAAATTTCGAGTCTATCACATCAGAGGCATTTTACGACAGCCTGATCGATCTTGGAGCGTACTTTATCTGGTATTTCCATTATATGCCGGTTGGAAATGATGCAGCACCGGAGTTGCTTCCTACTCCTGCACAGAGAAGAGAAACCTATGAGCGTATCCGTAAATACCGTGCAACAAAGCCGTTGTTTGCCATGGATTTCCAGAATGATGCAGAGTTTGTGGGAGGATGTATTGCAGGCGGCCGTCGCTATCTGCATATCAATGCAAACGGCGATATCGATCCATGTGTGTTTATCCATTATTCTGATTCCAATATCCGCGAGAAAACACTTCTGGAAGCACTGCAGTCTCCGATGATGATGGCATATCATGACGGACAGCCGTTTAATGACAATATGTACCGCCCATGTCCGATGCTTGAAAACCCGCAGAAGCTGAGAGAAATGGTAGAAAAATCCGGAGCACATTCCACAGATCTTCAGTCACCGGAGAGTGCAGAGCATCTCTGTGCGAAATGTGACCGGTATGCTGAAAACTGGAAACCGGTAGCAGAGGAAATGTGGAAGGAAGACCAGGAGAGAAAGGCAGTGAAGAAAGTCTGCTGATCCTGAAACTTAAAAAAGCAGAACTTATGAAAGAGCACGGTACCGGAAACAGGTGCCGGTGCTCTTTTTTTGAAAACGGAGTGATCAGACCATGAAAAAAATGATTGATAACATCAGAAAATATCTGCCGGCGGTGCTCCTTCTTTTGCTTCTCCTTTTCTGTATCCGTTATAGAGAGGATCTGTCTGTGGAAAGGATCTTAAGATATACACCGGAGGAACCTGTTAAGGCTGCATTACTTATGCTTGGGCTTTATGCAGTGAAAAGTGTCTCTTTTATATTTCCAATTGCGATCCTGCAGCTTGCTGTAGGGCATCTGTTTGCTACAGGAACAGCACTTCTGGTGAACTTTTTGGGAAGAGCAGTCACATTGGCACTTCCATATTGGATGGGACGCTTCTCAGGTGCATCCATGGTGGAAAGTCTTACAGCTAAATATCCGAAACTGAAAACAGTAGTAGATTACCAGAACGGAAATTCCCTGTATATTTCATTTTTTATGCGGACATTGAACTTTTTACCGGGAGATGCTGTGAGTCTGTTTCTCGGAGCAGAAAAGATCCCATTTGGAACCTATATGGCAGGTGGCGTGCTTGGAACGCTGCCGGGAGTTATTCTCGCTACAATATTTGGAGCAAATATCAAAAATCCGAAGTCTCCGGCATTCTGGCTCTCTGCAGTGCTTCTTGTGATGATCAGTGTGTTCTCGATCCTGATACACAGGCATATTTCCCGGAAGAAAAAATAACAGGGCTTTCTCTTCCTGCTTTTACTGAGAGGAAAAATGTAGTATAATGCAGACAGTAAAGAAAAGAAGGGAAGGAACATGGGGATCGATCATAACAAAAGATTAAAGGAACATTTATATTATTACGGTGCAAGAATCAGCCGGGATATCTCAAATCTGATCAAGTGGCTGGTTCTTGCTGTCATTACAGGATGTATCGTAGGTGCTGCCAGCACACTGTTTTCTTTTACGTTGAAGGCAGTGACCAGTTACCGGAAGGCGCATGAATGGATTTTTCTTTTGCTGCCATTATCCGGACTTGTCATTGTATTTTTGTATGAGAAGCTTGGAAAAGAGGATGGAGGGACCAATCAGGTTCTTTCTACCGTGCGTTCCAGAGATGATGTGCCGATCCTTTCTGCGCCTCTGATCTTTATCACAACGGCGCTGACTCATCTTACCGGTGGTTCTGCGGGACGTGAGGGAGCAGCGATCCAGCTTGGAGGAAGTATTGCCAACCAGCTTGGAAGATGGATCCATCTGGACGAGGAGGACCGTCATGTAATTGTCATGTGCGGCATGAGCGCGGCGTTTTCCGCATTGTTTGGAACACCGATGGCAGCGGCAGTTTTTGCGCTGGAAGTGGTCAGTGTGGGCGTGATGTATTATGCAGCACTGATGCCGTGTATGATCGCGTCATTGATCGCTTCCGGATTTGCAGCCGGAATGGGAGTCACACCGGAAAGTTTTCATGTGACGGATATTCCGGCACTGACTGTGGAAACTGGACTGAAAATGGGAGTGATCGCTCTGGGCTGTGCAGTTGTCAGCATTATGTTCTGTATTGCGCTGAATGGTGCAGCAGGACTTTATGGCAGATGGTTTAAGAATAAATATGTCAGGGTTGCAGTGGGCGCCTGCCTGGTCATTGTTGTCACCTTTATTCTGAGAACAGATGAATATATGGGCGCTGGTGCGGAGCTTATTGAAAAAGCGGTGGAAAACGGACAGGCGGATACTTTCGCCTTTTTCTGGAAAATGGTGCTTACAGCACTGACTATGCGCGCAGGATTCCGCGGGGGAGAGATCGTACCTTCTTTCTGCATTGGAGCTACCTTTGGCTGTGTGATGGGTAATCTTATGGGAATTTCTCCGTCGATCTGTGCAGCCTGCGGAATGGCAGCAGTTTTCTGCGGTGTGACCAACTGTCCGATCACTTCGATCCTGATCGCTTTTGAAATGTTTGGATTTAAGGGAGTATCCTTCTATCTGATCGCAGTATCTATCAGCTATGCAGCATCGGGATATTATGGCCTTTACAAGGATCAGACCATTGTGTACTCCAAATATAAAGCAAAATATGTGAACCGACATACCAGATTCTGATATAGAACGAAATGTAAAGGGGTGTGTATACTGGCATAATATCTTATGGAATACTGCATGGACATGGCTGGAAAATATCTGGACATCTGCGGAAATCTGATGTAATATATTAAACGTTAGTATTTACAGAAAGGCAGATTTTGAGGTATGGAAGAGAAGATTCTTGATTTTATCATGGAGTATGCACAGGAGAATGAGGGAGTTCCGTTTCAGGTGATCGAGGAGAATTTTAATATCGTTATGGATGATAAGCTGAAAGATATCATCAGCGATGCGATCTGGGACAGAGATAATGTTTCTGATGTGATCATAGAAAGTGACCGCTATGTGATCACCTGTTTTGAAGATTAATGAGGATATCTGTGACCGTTACGGTAATGGAATTAAGAAGTCTGAATATGAGGAGAATGCGTATATGGCATTCTCCTTTTTTCGTCAATCTGTCAAAAAGATCCAAAAGAATTGAAGTCCCCGAAAAAGAATGGTATCCTAAGGAAAAAAGCAGATGGGGTGGTTAAAATGAACAGCAAATATGAGATCAACACAAATGAAAACCGGGAATTCCTGAAAGCGTCCTGTGAGGATCTTCTGAATTTTGGACACAGGTTTCCTTCTCCAAATGGAGGTTCCTACTATCTGGGGGATGACGGAACACCATGGAAGGACAGAAACCGGGAAACCTGGATCACCTGCCGTATGGTACATGTATACAGCCTGGGACTGATGCTTGGCCACGAGGGAAGCGGAGAGCTTGTGGATGCGGCGCTGAAAGGCCTTAAGGGAGAACTTCACGATGACAAAAACGGTGGCTGGTATGCAGGAGTGACACCGGAGGGTGGCATTGTGCCGAACAAACAGTGTTATGCCCATGCATTTGTGATCCTGGCAGCTTCTTCCGCACTGACAGCAGGAAGGCCTGGGGCAAAAGAACTCCTTGAGGAGGCGCTGGATGTTTATGATCAGCATTTCTGGAATGAAGAGGAAGGACTGGCCTGCGATACCTGGAATACAGAATTTACCGTGCTGGACGATTACCGGGGATTAAATGCAAACATGCATACTGTGGAAGCTTTTTTGGCAGCAGGAGATGTCACCGGGGACAAAAAATATCACATCCGCGCAGGCAGGATCATTGACCATGTGATCCGTTGGGCAGAGGATAACTCCTGGAGGATTCCGGAACATTTCACAAAGGAATGGGTGGCAGATCTTGACTGCAACCGCGACCGTCCGGATGATCCGTTCAAGCCATATGGAGCGACACCAGGCCATGGAATCGAATGGGCAAGGCTGATCACACAGTGGACGCTTGCAAACTGTGGAGAAGAGAAAGAAAAACTGGAAAAATATCTTCAGGTAGCAGAGAAACTTTATACAACAGCCATAAAAGACGGCTGGGATGCAGATGGTGCACCGGGGATTGTATACACAACAGACTGGCAGGGAAAACCTGTGGTACATGACCGTATGCACTGGACACTTGCAGAGGCAATCAATACTTCTGCGGTTCTTTATCATGTGACCGGCAGGGAAAAATATGCGAAAGACTATGCAGAATTCATGAAGTATCTGGATGAAGTGGTCATGGATCACGAGAATGGCTCCTGGTTCCATCAGCTGGACGAGCATAATCATCTGAAAGGAACCGTATGGCCGGGAAAATCCGACCTGTATCATGCGCTGCAGTCCACATTGATCCCGTATCATAAGGCAGATACATCCATTGCGCCTGCCGTAAAGAAAAAACTGGAAATCTGAACAAAAATCATAAAGTGATTTCCACTTATGGGCATGTAACGAAGTGGAATGCGAATGTTTGTTGCAAAAATAAAAACCTTCCTGTGTTTACAGAAAGATTTCTCAGGACAGATACTTACATAGATGCAGGTATCCTGGCCAGAAGAAATACTAAAACACAGGAAGGTTTTTTATTGATTAATTATTATTCTGTAACCTCTTTCAGATCCGAGATATCCGGAGAAGCCATCAGAGAATAGTTGGTATAATATACAACGAAACCAGGTTTTGCACCTGCAGGCTTCTTTACATGTTTTTTCTGGATGTAGTCGATTTCTACTTTAGGAGCAGAATGACCTTTGGAATACCAGGCAGCCAGACGTCCGGCCTCCTCAAAGGTACGATCCGGAAGTTCCCCGTCTTTGGTGCGGACGATCACATGTGAACCGGCCATTTTTTTTGCATGGAACCACCAGTCATTTCCAGTTGCGAACTTGAAAGTCAGCTCATCATTCTGGAAATTGTTTTTGCCCACATAGATATCAAAACCGTCGCTGGATATGTAGTGGAGCGGCTTGGATTTCGGCTGGGCTTTCTGGCCTTTCTTGTTGGTGTAGTGACGTTTGATATAGCCGTACTCGGTGAGCTCTTCCTTGATCTGGGAAAGGTCACTTTCAGATCTGGCAATATCCAGAGCATTGGAGATGGATTCCAGATGGGAGATCTCACTTTCCGTATCTGCGATCTGCTCTGTGACAGCTTCTTCGGTACGCTTCAGCTTTCCGTATTTATCAAAATATTTTTTGGAATTCTGTGCCGGAGTCAGCGTCGGATCAAGTGGAATGGTGATCTCCTCGTTGGTATAATAGTTCAGAGCCTTAAACGATTTGCAGCCCTCCTCAAGCCCGTATCCGTAGGTGTTGATCAATTCGCCGTAAACCTTGAATTTATCTTTCTTGGCAGTATCGTTCAGCTGTTTTTTCTGGATGTTATATTTTTTTCGGTTACGTTCCAGAGCAGTCTGTACTACGCGACGAAGATCGGAAGATTTCTGGTGGATCCTTGTCAGCAAACTCTTGGTAGCATAATAAGTCTCCAGCATGGCAGAAACACTGTCAAAAGTTTCGCTGCGGTATTCACTGCCAAACTGCTGATAAGGAAAGACACCGTATTCCACAGGTTCTTCTCCGCGGTAGACAATATTCGGAGTGAACTCTCGGTTCTGGATCTGTTCCATCAGGCGGAGGAAGGTGTGGTAAAGATGGGTGCAGGCCGTCTCATCCAGAGACTGTGCCGCATCACTTCCGTCAATAGATGCACGGTAGCAGATCTCCTCAGCCATTACCGGGCTCATACCGGTGAGGGAAGTATAAAGCGCTTTGGAAATGTTTACCGGTTTTTTGCAGATATGTCCGGTAAATTCTTCCTCGGAAACTGTCAGCGGATTTTCTTTATCCCGGGTATTTGGAATGAAATATTCTCTTCCTGGAAGGACTTCACGGACAGAACTCATATGGGAAGAGACATGTTTGATACTGTCCAGGATCATGCCTTTTTCATCGCAGAAGATGATGTTGCTGTGTTTGCCCATCAGCTCCATGATCAGGCGCTTCCGGCAGGGGTCGCCAAGTTCATTGAGGTGCTCCAGCTCAAATTCCACCACACGCTCCATTCCCGGCTGTTTTACATCCAGGATTCGGGCGCTTCCGATATGCTTTCGAAGAAGCATACAGAAGTTGGGTGCAGTTAAAGGGCTGATACGGTTCTTATCTGTAAAATAGATCAGAGGAAGAGATGCGCTTGCACTTAAGAGAAGACGTTTCTGTCCGTTGGCGCCTTTTCCTGTGATCAGAAGTTCATCGTTTTCCGGCTGGGCAATCTTGTTGATACGTCCACCTTTTAAATTATCATCGATCTCTGCCACAAGGGCGGAGACTGTAATTCCGTCAAATGCCATGATTTTTACCTCCATTTCAACATCAGTTATTATAACAGTAAAAAAAGAGTTTGACTAGGGTTTTGGAATGAACTATAATAAATCTGTATGCAATCATTGGCTGCATTTATCTGCAGCCGATAAACTTAAGAGGCAGTATTGGAGGATAACATGATAAAAAGTATGACCGGCTTTGGCAGAGCAGAAGCAGTTTCCAGGGAGCGTAAGGTTTCTGTTGAGCTGAAATCCGTCAATCACAGATATCTGGACCTGAACATCAAAATGCCGAAGCGACTCAGCTATTTTGAGGGAGAGATCCGAAATGTGATGAAGACCTATATCCGCCGTGGCAAGGTTGATGTGTTCATCACCTATGAAGACTATACAATGGGCGGAATGGCTCTGAAATATAACGCAGAGCTGGCAAAGGAATATCTGGGCTATTTAAACCAGATGAGTGAGGAACTGGGGATCGAGAATGATATCCGTGTTTCCACACTTTCCAGATATCCGGATGTGTTTACAATGGAGGAACAGGCTTCGGATGAGGAAGAACTCTGGAACTTTCTGGAGGGACCTCTTCATGAGGCATGTCGGAAATTTGTGGAAACCCGTGAGCGTGAGGGCGCCAATCTGAAACAGGATCTTCTGGAGAAGCTTAACGGCCTGGAGGAGAAAGTTGATATTGTGGAGAAACGTTCGCCGGAAGTTGTAAAGGCTTACAGAGAGAAGCTGGAAGCCAAGATGCATGAGCTTCTTGAGGATAACCAGATCGATGATTCCAGGATCGCCGCAGAGGTGATACTTTTTTCAGATAAGATCTGCAATGACGAGGAGACGGTACGTCTTCGGAGCCACATCCACGGAATGAGAAAGATCCTGGATGAGAACGAAGGCGTGGGACGTAAGATGGATTTCATGTCACAGGAGATGAACCGCGAGGCGAACACCATCCTGTCCAAATCCAATGATCTTACCGTATCCAACGCGGCCATCGATCTGAAAACAGAGATCGAGAAGATCCGTGAGCAGATCCAGAATATCGAGTAATCGGACAGATAAAGACTGTACACAGACAGAAAAGGAGAGCGGAAATGGCGAAACTGATCAATGTAGGCTTTGGAAATGTTGTCAATTCACGCAAGATCGTGGCTGTGGTAAGTCCGGATGCCGCTCCTGTGAAGCGCATGATACAGAGTGTCAAGGGAACCCGCACCCTGATCGATGCCACACAGGGAAGAAAAACAAAAGCAGTGATCGTTACTTCCGATGATTATCTTGTGCTTTCCGCTTTGCAGCCGGAAACCATTGCCAAGAGATTTTCGGAAGCCTACGGAGAGGAAGAGAGGGAGGAAGGAAATGAGTAAGGGAATTTTAGTTGTTGTTTCTGGCTTTTCCGGTTCCGGAAAAGGCACCGTCATGAAACGGCTGATGGAGAAATATGACAATTATGCATTATCCGTTTCTGTTACCACCAGAAATCCAAGACCAGGAGAGAAAGACGGAGAGGCATATTTCTTCCGCACAAAAGAAGAATTTGAACAGCTGATCCGGGAAGACGGACTGATCGAATACGCACAGTATGTGGAGAATTATTATGGTACTCCTCGTAAATATGTGGAGGAACAGCTTGCAGCAGGAAAAGATGTGATCCTTGAGATCGAGATCCAGGGAGCCATGAAGATCCGTGAGAAATTCCCGGATACTCTGCTTGTATTTGTCTGCCCGCCATCTATGGAAGAGCTTAAAAACCGTCTGGTAGGCCGCGGAACAGAAACTCTGGATGTGATCAACGGACGTCTCAGAAGAGCCGTTGAAGAATCCAAGGGAATGGATAAATACGATTATCTCCTGATCAACGATGATCTGGAGGAATGTGTTGATACACTTCATGAAACCATCCGATGTGAGCGTATGCGCGCATCCAGAAACCATGATTTTGTATCCAGAATTCAGAAAGAAGCGGAAGCTTTTTTATAAATACCAATTAACAAGTTAAATACGGCCCTGCCGTTACAGAAGGGAGAAAAGATATGATACATCCATCTTATTCAGAATTAATTGAGGCTATCAACACAAATAACGAGGACGACGATGAGGCTCTCGTGCTGAACAGCCGTTATTCTCTTGTACTTGCAGCAAGCAAACGTGCACGTCAGCTGATTGCAGGAGCAGAGCCCCTTGTACCAGGTGCAGCAGGCAAGAAACCGCTTTCTGTTGCCATTGACGAGCTTTATAAAGGCAAAGTAAAGATCCTTCCGGGACAGGAAGAAGAGGAAGAGATCGAAGCTCTGGAAGCAGAGAAAGAGGCTCTTGAGGCAGCAGAAGGTGAGACCGCAGAGAACACTGAGACTGCAGAGACAGCTCAGACAGAAGCGGAGTAACTGTATGAAGATATTATTCATCTCTCTTGGCTGTGATAAAAACCTGGCAGACTCTGAGGAGATGCTGGGACTTCTCACAGCCAGAGGTCATGAGATCGTAGACGATGAGACACAGGCAGATGCCATTGTGATCAATACCTGCTGTTTTATCAAGGATGCCAAAGAAGAGAGTGTGGAAACCATTCTTGAGATGGCAGAATATAAGAAAACAGGAAGTTGCCATGCTCTGGTTGTTACCGGATGCATGGCACAGCGGTATCAGAAGGAGATCATCGAGGAGGTTCCGGAGGTAGATGCTGTCCTTGGAACTACATCTTACGGAGACATCGTAAAGGCGCTGGAAGAAGCAGTAGCCGGAAATCATTTCGAAGAGTTCCGTGATATTGATTATCTTCCGGATACAGGAAGCAAACGTGTCCTTACCACTGGCGGACATTTCGGTTATCTGAAGATCGCAGAAGGCTGTGACAAGCACTGTACCTACTGTATCATCCCGAAACTCCGTGGCAAGTTCCGAAGCGTTCCCATGGAGCGCCTCATTGCCCAGGCAGAGGATATGGCTGAACAGGGAGTGAAAGAGCTGATCCTGGTAGCACAGGAGACCACCGTTTACGGAAAGGACCTTTACGGCAAAAAATCTCTTCACATTCTTTTAAAGAAGCTCTGTGAGATCAGAGGTATCCGTTGGATCCGCATCCTTTACTGCTATCCGGAGGAGATTTACGATGAACTGATCGAAACCATTCGTGATGAGAAAAAGATCTGTCATTATCTGGATATTCCGATCCAGCACGCATCGGACCGCATTCTTAAGAGAATGGGCCGCCGCACTTCCAAACAGGAACTGATCGATATTATCGGAAAGCTCCGTAAGGAGATTCCGGATATCGTACTGCGTACAACTCTGATCACCGGATTTCCGGGGGAGACGGAGGAAGATCATGAAGAACTGAAGGAGTTCGTAGATGAGATGGAATTTGACCGTCTCGGTGTCTTCACTTACTCTCCGGAGGAGAATACCCCGGCAGCAGAGATGGCAGACCAGGTTCCGGAAGAAGTGAAGGAAGAACGCAGAGACGAGCTGATGGAGCTTCAGCAGGAAATCTCTTACGACAGAGGCCAGGACCGTATCGGACAGGAACTTCTTGTTATGATCGAAGGAAAAGTTGCAGATGAAAGTGCCTATATCGGACGTACCTATGGGGATGCACCGAAGGTTGACGGATACATTTTCGTTCAGACAGGCGAACTGCTTATGACAGGTGATTTTGCAAAGGTACGTGTGACAGGTGCGCTTGAGTATGATTTGATAGGAGTGCTGAGCGATGAATACACCGAATAAACTTACAGTTGCAAGAATGATACTTGTACCATTTCTTGTAGTTTTCTTACTGACAGGCTGGGGAGGAGAAGCAAACCGCTGGATCTGTCTTGCGATTTTTGTCGCAGCAAGTGTGACAGACTGGTTTGACGGTCATCTTGCCAGAAAATATAATCTGATAACCAATTTTGGAAAATTTATGGATCCGCTGGCTGACAAGCTTCTGGTATGCTCTGCCATGATCTGTATGATCGAGGTTGACAAGCTTCCGGCATGGGTTGTGATCATTATCATTGGACGCGAATTTATCATCAGCGGTTTCCGTCTGATCGCAGCTGAGAACGGAATTGTCATTGCCGCAAACTACTGGGGAAAATTCAAAACCGTTTCCCAGATGATCATGATCATACTTCTGATGCTGGACTTTGGAGGCGTTTTTGCAGTGCTGACACAGATATTTATCTGGCTGTCCGTTGCACTGACCATTATCTCCCTGCTGACTTATATCATGCAGAACAGAAAGGTCCTTTCCATGCAGGAGTAGGGATCAGAGTATACGAAAGGAGTTTCTTTCCATGATCACAGAACTGATATCTGTAGGAACCGAGATCCTTCTTGGAAATATCGTAAATACCAACAGTGCCTATCTTTCTGAAAAATGCGCCCTGCTTGGGTTAAGTGTTTACTATCAGGATGTAGTAGGGGATAATGAAGGCCGTATGCGTGACGTGATCCGTACCGCACTGGACCGTTCCGATGTTGTGATCCTGACCGGAGGCCTTGGACCAACAGAGGATGATATCACCAAGGAAGTAACTGCTGATCTGATGGGAATGCCGCTTAAGGAAGATTCCCACTCAAGGAAACTGATCGATAAATATCTGAAGGAATATGAGAAAAACAATCCTCAGAGACGTATCACGAAGAACAACTACAAACAGGCCATGGTCCCTGAGGGAGCCATTGTTCTTGATAATCATAACGGAACTGCTCCGGGACTGATCCTTGAAAAAAAAGGAAAAACCGCGATCCTTCTTCCGGGACCTCCCAATGAGCTGAAGCCCATGTTCGAGGAGTACGTTGTCCCATATCTGCAGAAAAACCAGCCGGAGATCATTGTGTCCCAGATGGTAAAGATCAGCGGGATCGGTGAGAGTCAGGTAGCAGAGGAAATCCAGGATCTGATCGAAAGCCAGACCAATCCTACCATTGCACCTTATGCAAAAACCGGTGAAGTGCATCTTCGTGTGACAGCAAGCGCAGAGAATGAAAAGGCCTGTAGAAAGCTGATCAAACCGGTTGTCAAGGAGCTAAAGAAGCGTTTTGGAGAGAATGTTTTCGCCACAGATGAGAGCAAGACACTGGAGGAAGCGGTGATCGATCTTCTGAAAGAGAAAGATCTGAAGCTTTCCCTGGCGGAATCGCTTACCGGCGGTATGATCGCCCAGCGCATTGTCAATGTATCCGGTGCGTCTGAGGTGTTTGGCTATGGCTTTGTGACCTACAGTAACAAGGCCAAGCATAAATGTCTGGGAGTGAAGAAGCGTACTCTGAAGGAGCAGGGGGCAGTTTCCGCCAAATGTGCCAGAGAAATGGCAAAGGGCGCCTGCAAAGCATCCGGAGCAGACATCAGTATTTCCGTGACGGGTCTGGCAGGACCGGGAGGCGGAACAAAGGAAACTCCGGTTGGTACTGTATTTATGGGCTGCTGCTATAAGGGCAAGGCTATTGCCAAAGAGTTCCACTTTACAGGAAACCGCATGCGGATCCGCGAGCAGACTACAGCGCATGCACTGGCGATGTTACGTGACTGTATCATTATGGGCAAATAGCGAATGCCTTTATCGGCCTGGTGTTACAGATCAACATAATATTTTTTTATAAACAGGACTGATTTTTGAACAGATGAAACTTTTGATTTCAAGTATCTGTATCAAAAATCAGTCCTGTTTTATTTTGGTTTCCTGACAATAAGCCCGGTATGGACGACGAAAGAATATAAATGTTTATAATGATACTATCATAAGTGCTAGTGTTTTTGTCAGGGATTTCCTCTAAAATGTGATTAAAGCAATATATGACGTAAATATACGTTTTACCGGAAAGGGGGAAATCAGAATGAAAAAGAAAAAAAATCTGTTATGTTTTATGCTGCTGATCAGCCTTGTTTTTACGATGGCATTTGGAAGTGTGACTGTCAGCGCCGCACCAAAACTGAACAGAACAAAAGTAACTCTTTTAAAAGGTGAGAAGACAACACTTAAGGTTACCGGAACCAGACAGAAGGTTGCCTGGAGATCTTCCAAAAAGAGCGTTGCAACCGTAAACAGCAAAGGCCAGGTGGTTGCAAAAAATAAAGGCTCCGCAACGATCTATGCAAAGGTAAGCAAAAAAACATACAAATGTGTTGTAAAGGTAGAGACACCAAAGCTCAGCAGGACATCGCTGACATTAACAGAAAAGAATTCCAGTGCCATTAAACTGACAGGAACAACTGTGAAGGTGAAATATTCTTCTTCTAATCCTAAGGTCGCACGTGTGGATTCCAAAGGAAAGATCACCGCAGTGAAAAAAGGAACGGCAGTGATCACAGCGAAGGCAAATACTAAGAAATTTAACTGTAAGGTTACAGTAAAAGCAGCGCAGAAACCGAAGCCGACACCTACACCGGTGCCGAAACCATCTTTAAGTGCCACCACCTTAAATATGAATAAAGGTGATGTGAGACAGCTTCAGGTAAAGAATTATAAAGAGATTCTTGTATGGACCAGTGATGATACATCTGTTGCAACTGTAGACAGTAAAGGCAAAGTAACGGCAGTGAATGTGGGAACAACAAAGATCCAGGTCCGGGATAAGAGTACCTGGCGAGGCAGCTGTACTGTCCACGTGACACAGACAGTAAAGAAACAGGTGGAGCCGGTTCTTACAAAAGGAACTAAATCTGCAAAAAAAGAGATCACCAATGATAAAGGACAGAAGGAAGTCATTGATGTAACGATAAATACCTATACTTACACCTTTACCACGATCCCGACCAATGCGGAGGAGCTGAAACAGTATGATATCACAACGGCAGACAGCCGCTATAAGACCATGGCTTTTCTGATCCTTGCATATCGTACCTGGACACCGACCAATCCGACGGACTGCGAGGAGATGATTTCTTATCTCAATAATAAAGAGATGACCCAGTATTACAAAAACTTTTTGAGGGATCGTATGAAAGCGGATAACGGATATAAATATCTTGGCAATTCTTACCTGAATGGAGCAACTCCGGCCAACAATTATACTCCGTCTAAACCGATTTCCATTACGTTAAGACAGGACACACTTCCGGGTAAAGGAAATTCCATCAGTGAAGATATCCCGTATTTTGAACCGACCCAGACCACTCCTGCGATCTACAGATCATTTACTGATTTTGCAGGCAGTGACAGTTCCAGATGGATCTGTACATATAAGCACTCCAAAACCGGAAAATGGTATATCTGGGATCAGTCCTGGCATGATCTTCTTACCAGGATCAAACAGCCGGCAGGAAACTATGAATATTGATCGAATGTGAATGTACCGCTATTCAATCCCATTCTAAAAAAGGAACCGACAGCGTAAAAACTGTCGGTTCCTTTTTGACATACATAATAGAATATCTCATTGGTGCAGTGCAAACTTTTCAATGGCGCATGCTACGCCGTCTTCGTCATTGGAAGCAGTAATATAATCGGCTGCTTCCTTCACCTGGGGCTGTGCATTAGCCATGGCTACGCCAAAACCAACTTCCCGGAGAAGATGGACATCGTTGTCGCCGTCTCCGCATGCCATGATGGATTCTCTTGGGATCCCCAGCATTTTGCCAAGAGCGACAAGAGCAGTTCCTTTGTTGACACCTGCGGCGTTGATCTCAATATTGTAGCTTAAAGAGCCTACCAGTTCCAGCTCTTTAAGTTCACTTAATTCCTTCCAGGCAGCGGCACGCTCGTCCATATTTGCAAAAAGTGCCTGGACTTTATCCATGTTTCTGTTTTCTTTTGCAATAACATCCCAGATATCCGGAACGGCGATACGGGTAGTGCGTACATAATTCCACATATTGGGATCGTGATGATATTTTCCCACATTGTCAAGTTTGGCAGCGTCCGCATATCCCTGGCCGTCAAAATAAATCTCACTTAATGTATCATATTTCTCAAAGATTCGGAGAGCTTTTTTGGCACTTTCCATGGGAAGAAGCTGTTCAATTAAGATTTTGTTGTGATCGGTATCCAGAACCCGGGCTCCATTGGAAGTTAAGGCATAGTGGATACCCGGAAAAGTACGAAGCTCTTCGGGAATGCCTGTAAAGGGGCGGCCGGTTGCCATAAGAACCAGGATACCTGCATTAATAGCCTCCGCAAGGACACGACGGGTATGGTCTGTAAGCTCTTTTTTGGTATTCAGAAGAGTGCCGTCCAGATCCAGGCCGATCATTTTTATCTGCTGCATGTTTATGAAATTCCTTTCCGTGATAGATAGAAAGACAGAAAAACCGTCCTGAAAGAAAAAGTTCTCCAGGACGGTAAAAATCTGTTTATCAGATGTTCAGAAGATCGCTATAAACTTTCAGTGCTCCGTCTGTGTCATGAGCAAGAACACGTTTTGCAAGAACTTTACCAAGCTGTACACCTTCCTGGTCAAAGCTGTTCAGGTTCCAGACAAAGCCCTGGAACATGATCTTGTTCTCAAAGTGTGCAAGAAGAGCACCCAGAGACTTCGGTGTAAGTTCCTCACCAACAATGATGCTGGAAGGACGTCCGCCCTTGAAGTTTTTGTTCAGGTTCTCATCTTTCTTACCACATGCAAAAGCAACGATCTGTGCTGCAACGTTTGCACAGAGTTTCTGCTGGCTTGTGCTGTTCTCGATATCAACATCAACGCCAAGCTGGCTCTTCTTGAAGCCGATGAACTGAAGCGGAACAATGTTGGTTCCCTGGTGCAGCAGCTGGTAGAAAGAGTGCTGTCCGTTGGTTCCTGGCTCGCCGAAGATCACCGGTCCGGTTACATAATCCACCGGCTCACCGAAACGGTTTACAGATTTACCGTTGGACTCCATGTCACACTGCTGAAGATGTGCAGGGAAGCGGCTTAATGCCTGGGAGTATGGTAAAACTGCTGTAGAAGGATATCCCTGTACGTTTCTCTCATAAACGCCGATCAGGGCATC
Source organism: Blautia sp. MCC269 (assembly GCF_018785655.1). Lineage (NCBI taxonomy): Bacteria > Bacillati > Bacillota > Clostridia > Lachnospirales > Lachnospiraceae > Blautia > Blautia sp. MCC269. The sequence goes on from NZ_WQQE01000003.1 coordinate 76,302, forward strand.
CAGCATATCCGGGTTCTCAAGAATGTTCTTATTTGTTGCAAGCTTATCCTCCTCGGCAGCTCCGTCAAGGATGTCTGCGAATACTTCCGGTCCGAATGCAAGGGAAAGGATCGCTCCGCCTACGCCGGAAACAGAAGAGTAACGTCCGCCGATATAGTCGTCCATGAAAATAGCGGTAAGGTACTCATCACTCTTTGCAAGAGGAGAAGTCTCGCTGGTTACAGCAAGCATATGTCTGGACGGGTTCAGGCCCGCTTTTGTAAGGGCGTCTTTTACGAATGCCTCATTTGTCAGAGTTTCAAGTGTTGTACCGGATTTGGATACAACGATGAAAAGGGAGTGAGCAAGATCTACAGATGCAAGAACAGCAGCTGCATCATCCGGGTCAACGTTGCTGATGAATTTTGCTTCCATCTTGAAGGTGTTGTTTGCCTTTGCCCAGTTCTCAAGTGCGATATATAATGCACGCGGTCCCAGGTCACTTCCGCCGATACCGATCTGTACAACCGTAGTGAATTTCTCACCGGCTTCGTTTGTGATCTCTCCTGCATGTACTTTGTTTGCAAAATCTGCAGCTTTCTTCTGCTGAGCTACATAGAATTCTCGCTTGTCTACACCGTCAACAACAACAGGATCACCAAGCTGTGTACGTGCAAGATGATGAAGGACCATACGTTTTTCACCTGTGTTGATCACTGCGCCGTTGTATAATTCCTGGAATTTCTCAATCAGTTCTGCTTCATCAGCCAGTTTGGAAAGTGCGTCAAGAACGGTCTCGTCCACTTCCTTAGCTGCGTAATTGTAAGCCAGACCTGCTGCCATCGGTACGCTGTACTTCTTTACACGTTCTGCACCCTGCTCGCCGGACATTGCCTCTGCAATGTTCACGTGATCTTTCAGACCGTTAAGTGTGCTGTAAGAAGCAAGAGTGTCCAGATTTTTCCATGTTGCCATAATCATATTCCTCCTTTAATGACTGTGATCAGAGATATCACCATAAATCCTTCGGATATCTTTTTCACAATTGTCTACAGCCAATTATACTGAAAAAAGCTCCGGATTTCAACGGAAGGAATGATTTAATTAATGAAAATCTTGTTAAATAAGGTAAAAAATATCAGAGATAACAGGATCGTGCCGGAAATATGAAGAAGTTTCCGTCAGCAGCAGGACAGGAATAGGGAAATATGATATGATAGAAAACAGATCACCCGGAGAAAAAAGCCGGGAATATAATAAGTGATGAAGGGAATTGTTTTATGGAGGAAATGAAGAAAAAAGGAAATGTGATCGCACTGCTGCCTATCGGTGTTTTTCTGGTCCTGTATCTGGGACTGGGAATATTGTTCGAGTATGTGATGGAGATCCCCATGGGATTTTATAATGTACCGATCGTTGTGGCTTTTCTGGCTGCGATCCTGGTGGCATGTGTTCAGAACAGAATGATCAGCTTTGACAGAAAGCTGGAGCTTATGGCAAAAGGAGTAGGAGATAAAAATATCATCACCATGCTTCTGATCTTTCTGACAGCAGGCTCTTTTGTGGGCGTTGTGGGGCGCAGCAGTGCAGAAAGTGTGGCCTACTGCATGCTTTCTCTGATACCTGCACGTTTTTCCGTTGCGGTACTGTTTGTAGTTGCCTGCTTTGTATCTGTGGCGATGGGAACCTCCGTTGGGACTATCACGCTTCTTACCCCTATTGCGGTAGCGGTTTCCAAAGCCTCCGGTTTTGATATGGCATTTTGTGTGGCGTCGGTGATGGGAGGAGCCATGTTCGGTGACAACCTTTCTTTTATTTCTGATACCACGATCGCGGCCTGCAACGGTCAGGGCTGTCAGATGAAGGATAAATTCCGGGAAAATTTCTGGATCGCATTTCCGGCAGCTGTTGTTACACTGATCCTGATCCTTATCCTGTCTTTTCAGACAGAGATCCAGGGAAGAGTGGTACAGGATTATCATCTTATACAGATCTTTCCGTATGTTCTGGTTCTGATCGGCGGGATCATCGGCATCAATGTATTTGTGGTACTTCTGATCGGAATTGTCTCCGGAGCATTTATCATGCTTCTTGGAGGACATATCGCACCTGTGGAGCTCCTGACTAATATCGGCTCCGGCGTTTCCGGAATGTTCGAGACCTGCATGGTGGCTATCCTTGTAGCAGCCATGTGTGCGCTGATCCGTGAGCATGGAGGCTTTGAAGCACTGCTCTCCGGAATACAGAGAGTTTTTAAAGGGAAAAAGGGCGGACTTCTCGGTATGGGACTTCTGGTTGGAGCCATGGATATCGCAACAGCCAATAATACGGTAGCCATTGTTATGGCCAACCCCATTGCAAAGGAAATGGCGCTGGAATATAAGATCACTTCCAGAAAGACAGCTTCTATCCTGGATACATTTTCCTGTATTTTCCAGGGGGTGATCCCGTATGGAGCCCAGATGCTGGTTGCCATTTCTGCGGCAAAGGAACTGGGATTTGAGCTTTCTGCTTTTCAGATCATGCCGAAACTGTTTTATCCCATGCTTCTGCTTGTAAGTTCTCTGATCGCGATCTTTGGTGTAAAAGGCGGGGATGATAAATGAATCAGGAAGAGATGATCCGGGACGTTCGGAAAAGACTGTTCGAAATGCAGGATACAGGATATCGGGATTTTCATGCAAGGCTGATTCCGACTGTGGAGAAAGAAAAGATCATCGGTATCCGGACACCGATACTCCGGAAATTTGCAAAAGAGTTTGGAAAAACAGAAGAATCTGAATTGTTCCTGAAGGTTTTACCTCATCAGTATTATGAGGAAAATAATCTCCATGGACTGCTGATCGAACAGATCAGAGACTATGATAAATGTCTGGAAGAACTGGAGCGTTTTCTCCCGTTTATTGATAACTGGGCAACCTGTGATCTGCTGGCGCTCCATATGATGAAAAAACACAGGGATATATTTATCCGGGAAGTTTTTCGCTGGATAGAATCGGATCAGCCGTATACCATCCGGTTTGGGATCAGTATGCTGATGCGCCATTATCTGGATGAAGAATTTAAAACAGAATATCCTGAAAAAGTAGCAGCGATCCGGTCGGAAGAATATTATGTAAATATGATGCGTGCCTGGTATTTTGCCACAGCTCTGGCAAAACAGTATGAGAACGTTCTTCCTTTCCTGGAAAAGCGTCAGATGGATGTCTGGACTCATAACAAGACGATACAGAAGGCCATTGAAAGTTACCGGATTACATCGGAGCAGAAGGAATATTTAAGGACACTGCGGATAAAGAAATGAACGGTAAAGTAAGGGGCAAAATATGAAAGCAATATCGATCTATGCACTTACAAGAAATCAGAATATGGAATGTATCCAGAAACTGGAGCGTCAGCTTTCTGGCAGAGATTTTTTCCTCCGGATTAAAGAGTGGGAACTGGAAAGTATGAAAGCGCTGGTGAAACAGCTGGAACTACATATGGAAGAAGTATATAAACTCCGTTTTTTTTATTCGTTTCAGATTCCGAAGCTTGGAAAGGAGTTTGACCTTCTTCAGATCAAAGATGACCAGATTGTGAATATTGAACTGAAAAGCGGCAGCGTATCGGACGAGGCCATCCGGAGACAGCTGATCCAGAACCGGTATTATCTGTCCGTTTTCGGGAAACCGATCCTGTCGTATACTTATATCAGCAGTGAAGACCGTCTGGTGAGACTGACCAATCACGATCATATTGTGGAGGGGGACTGGGAACAGCTTTGCAATGCATTGGAGAAAGAAACTCCGGACTATGAGGGAGATATCGAGGATCTGTTTCAGGCAGAGCTGTATCTGATCTCTCCACTGACAGAACCGGAGCGCTTTCTCAAAAAAGAGTATTTCCTTACTTCCCAGCAGCGAGATATTGAACGGCAGATCCTGAAGAGGATCCGTGGAGAAAGGAAAGGATATTTCTGGTTCAGCGGACTTCCCGGAACAGGAAAAACATTGTTGCTTTATGATATTGCGATGAAGCTGTCCGTGCGCCAGAAAGTCTGTATCATTCACTGTGGAGAGGCGGGAAAAGAATGGAAGATCCTCCATGAACGTCTGCGGCGGATAGATTTTCTGGAAGATACTCAGCTGGAAGAGACGACAGATCTTGGCTGCTACAGCAGCATTCTGGTAGACGAAGCACATCTTCTGTCTCTGGAAAAATTATCGGTTCTGCTTACTTGGAGTGAGCACAGGCCAGTGATCTTTTCCAGTGACTCCGAAGATGTGATTTCACCGGAAGAGCTGGACCGTAGCATTGTGGAAAGACTGGAGAATCTGCCGGGGCTCCAGAAATTTCATCTGACAAACCGGATCCGTACCAATGCGGAGCTTTCCACTTTTATCCAGAACATGATGCACCTGCCGGAAAAAAGAAGTCCCAGATGGTATCCGAATATTGCAGTGGTGTATGCTGGTAATGGCCGAGAATCGGAAAATCTTATGAATGATTTTGTGAGACAGGGATATCAGCAGCGGATGCCAGAGGGTTCTGGACAGCTTGGTATCCAGGCAGTGAGAGATGTGGAGAAGATCGTTGTATTGCTGGATGAACAGTATTATTACGACGAAAAAGGATATTTAAGATCCAGGTGCTCTGCGGAAAAATATTCCAGTGTACGAAAACTTTTTCATCTTTTGAATCAGGCGAAAGAGAACCTGGCTCTGGTGGTGAGAGAGAATATGGCGGTATATGAAGTGATGATGGAGATTTTGCAGATGCACAGAAACAGATAAAAACAAAAGATTAAAGACAATGGAGAGGAAGACAGAGAGATGGAAGTTTTGGAGATTGTTTTGCCTGTACTGGCGATGATCATTCTTGGAATCCTGTGCAGAAAATGGAAACTTTTAGATCAGAGTGGTGTCAATAACATGAAAACACTGGTAACAAATATTATGCTTCCTGTGGCAATTTTTCATGCACTGGCAACAGCAGAGTACAGTGGAAAGATCGGAATTCTGGTTCTGATCATGTTTGTGATGCTCTTGATTTCATTTGGGGCAGGATTCTGGATGAAAAGATTTATGGACGAGCCATATAAGAAATATCTTCCGTTTCTGGTCTGTATCTATGAAGGTGGAATGATGGCTTACCCGTTGTATACAAGTCTTTGTGGCAGCGAAAATCTTTCACAGATTGCAGTGCTGGATATTGCGGGACTTCTTTTTGGATTCAGTGTGTATATGGGAATGCTGGGACAGACGGAAAACGGGGAAAAGATCAATGCAAAAAGCCTGTTTTACAGTGCATTGCGAACCCCTGCTTTTATAGGAACGGTTCTTGGAATTATTACGGGACTGACACGAATGATCACCCGGCTTCTGGACAGTCCTTTTGGCAATTGTTATCTCAGTGTGGAGAATATTCTGACAACGGCCATTACGCCGATTATTCTTATTATAGTTGGGTACAGTATGGAACTTGCGCCGGAACTTATCAGACCCTGCCTCAAAACCATATTGCTGAGAGTCCTTTTGCAGGCAGTGATGATTGCGGGAGTTCTCATGGCAGTAAAATATTTGGCAGGAGGTTCCAGGCTTCTGAACCTGGCGGTTATTACATATATGTCCTCGCCTGCTACATTCAGTATGCAGACTTTTCTGAGAAAGAAAGAGAGCAGTGCCTATGCATCCACAACAAATTCTCTGTATTGTGTGGTCTCAATCCTGGTTTATATCACACTGGCAGTGGCAGGATGATGGAACTGAAAGAAGGGATCAAATGACGACAACGACATTATGTTATATAGAAAACGATGATAAATTCCTGATGCTTCACAGAGTAAAAAAACAGGATGATATGAATGAGGGCAAATGGATCGGCGTTGGCGGGCATGTGGAAAGTCAGGAAACTCCGGAAGAATGCCTTGTTCGTGAGGTGAAAGAGGAAACAGGGCTGACACTTACCTCCTATAAGTTCCGTGGCCTGGTGACATTTATAAACAGTGAATGCGAATCAGAACTTATGTGTGTGTTCACGGCCGATGAATATACAGGAGAACTGATTGAATGTGATGAGGGAGAACTTTGCTGGGTTGACAAAGCCATGGTGCCGAATCTTCCGGCATGGGAGGGGGATCAGGTATTTCTTGATTTGCTACTTTCAGGAGAAAAACGCTTTTTTTCTGTAAAATTGCAGTATGAAGGTGACAGACTTGTGGAGAAGAAAATTCATTTGTATTAATAGTAGATTGTTTCATAGCTGGAGGGGAAATCATGTTTAATAAAATGATTGCACAGCAAACCGCAAAAAAAGAAAAACTTCTTGATAATTTTCTGAAAAAACATGAAGCGGAATATCTGTTTCCGGAAGATGTGGAACTCATTTGTGACATTGACTATATGGGAGATGGAAAGCCCTGTCATTTCATGGATATTTACCGTCCCCGAAATTATGAAGGAAAACTTCCAGTCATGTTTAACCTGCACGGAGGCGGTTTTCTCCTTGGGAAAAAAGAAGAGGGCCATTTGTTCTGTGCAGAAATGAGTCAGAGAGGTTTTTTGGTGTTCTCATTTGAATATCCGCTTGCACCGGAAGCGTTGTTTCCGCAGATTCTTAAGGATCTGATGACAGGAATGGGAAATGCAAAGAGATATTTTGAAACCTATGATGGTGACGGAGAACATATTTATATGACAGGAACCAGTGCGGGGGCGAGCCTGTGCGTATATCTGGCCGCTATGTTAAAAAGTCCTGAATTGGCAAAGGCTTTTCAGGTTGTTCCAAATGATCTGAAAATTCGGGCGCTGGGTCTGGCAAGTGGAATGTATTATACAACCAAACCGGACAGTATAGGGATTTTTCTTCCCTCCTATATTTACGGGAAACACTGGAAAAAGAGTTCGTTTTATCCATATATAAATCCGGAAAACAAAGAAATTATCCGAAACCTGCCACCGTCATTTCTGGTCACAGCTTATGGAGATACTCTTCGAAATTACAGCAGACAGTATGCAAAAGCGATAAAAAAAGCCGGTGTGATCTGTCATCTTGAGGATTATGAGGTGGACAAAAAACTTCCGCATGCTTTTAGTACAACTTTTCCTGAAATGGAGGAAAGTAAACGTGCAAATACGCAGATGGTGGAATTTCTTTTTAAATACTGATGAAATGCCAGGAAACCTTACTGGAGTCCGGATCCAGATTATTCTCCCTGCACAAGGATGCAATTGCTATATACAGTTAAGAACACAATTTTCTTGAAATCCTAACCATAGATGATTATAATAGGGAGAAGGTATGTCAATTTTGTGCTATTAGTGATATTTGGCATTGCATTGTATTTTAATATACAAAAGCCATTTTTCTTTACGATAAGTTCGCGAAAATCCGCAGGATATTAACTGTTTGCGGGTAATGATAACCATTGTTGGCAAGTTGAAAAAATGTCCATTTTTGACCAAACGGGGTTTTGGGCACCATTTTATAGCAACTTTTTACACAAGAATTGGCTTACAAATATAAACATTTTTGATGTTTCACTGAATTTTATATCTTTAAATTCTTTGTGAAATATTACTAATTTTAGAAAGGGATAGAATGAGAAAATTAGCATTAAGTGATGAAATTTTGCTCAAAGTTGATAAAGCTGCCCGCTATATTGGCGGCGAAGTCAACTCTGTAATGAAAGATAAAAATGAGGTAGAAATCCGTTTTGCAATGTGCTTCCCGGATGTCTACGAAATCGGCATGTCCAACCTCGGTATGATGATCCTCTACAACATGTTCAACCAGCGTGAGGATGTTTGGTGTGAGCGCCTTTTTTCTCCGTGGCCGGATCTGGATAAAGTGATGAGGGAACAGAATATCCCGTTATTTGCACTGGAGTCCCAGGAGCCGATCCGTGATTTTGATTTTCTTGGTATTACTCTTGGTTATGAAATGTGTTATACCAATATCCTCCAGGTACTGGATCTCAGCGGGATTCCGCTGAAAAGTGCGGACCGTGGTGAGGATTTCCCGATTGTGATCGGTGGTGGTGCCTGTGCGTATAATCCGGAGCCGCTGGCGCCGTTTTTTGACCTGTTCTATATTGGAGAGGGCGAGACGGTTTATGATGCTCTTTTTGATGCTTATAAGGCCAATAAGAAAGCTGGCGGCAGCAGGAGAGATTTTCTTCTGGCAGCAGCTAAGATCCCTGGAATTTATGTTCCATCTCTTTATGAAGTTACCTATAAAGAAGACGGCACGATCGCATCCTTTGCGCCAACAGAGGCTGGCGTTCCGGAAAAAGTCCAGAAACAGCTGATTATAGACATGGAGAAGGAATACCGTGCAGTGGAAGCACCGGTTGTTCCACATATTAAAGCTACACAGGATCGTGTAACTCTGGAAATCCAGCGAGGATGTATCCGTGGATGTCGTTTCTGCCAGGCAGGAATGATCTACCGTCCTACCCGTGAACGTGATGTGGAGACTCTGAAAGAATCCGCACGTATCATGCTGAAAAATACAGGACACGAAGAGATTTCCCTCAGTTCTTTAAGTTCCAGTGATTATTCCCAGCTGAAAGAACTGGTGAATTTCCTGATCGAGGAGTTCCATGGAAAAGCGATCAATATCTCTCTTCCGTCTCTCAGGATCGATGCTTTTGCGCTGGATGTTATGAGTAAAGTGCAGGATGTAAAGAAAAGCAGCCTGACTTTTGCACCGGAGGCCGGTTCTCAGCGTCTCCGTGACGTTATCAACAAAGGACTGACAGAGGAAGTGATCCTCCATGGTGCTGGCGAGGCGTTCAAAGGCGGCTGGAATCAGGTAAAACTTTACTTTATGCTTGGCCTTCCAACAGAAACAGAAGACGATATGAAGGGAATTGCTCATCTGGCACAGAAGATCGCAGAGACCTATTATGAGGTAGTTCCGAAAGAACAGCGTAAAGGCAAGGTACAGATCAACGTCAGCACATCTTTCTTTGTGCCGAAGCCGTTTACCCCCTTTCAGTGGGCACCAATGTATACAGAGCAGGATTTTGTGGAAAAAGCCAAGGTGGTTAAAAATGAAGTCCGCGCCCAGCTGAATCAGAGAAGTATCCGTTATAACTGGCATGAACCGGATGTAACAGCTCTGGAAGGATTTCTCGCACGCGGGGACAGACGATGTGCGGACGTGATCCTGAAAGCTTATGAAAAAGGTGCTCTCTATGACGCCTGGACAGAAAATTTTGATTATGATATCTGGAAAGAAGCCATGGCTGAGTGTGGTGTGGATATGACATTCTACACTCTTCGTGAAAGAAGCCTGGATGAGATCCTTCCGTGGGATTTCATTGATACCGGTGTCAGCCGTAAATTCCTGGAGCGTGAATGGCAGCGCGCAAAAGAGGGCGTTGTGACAGAAAACTGCCGTCAGAAATGTTCCGCATGTGGAGCTATGAAATTTAAAGGAGGTGTCTGCCTTGAAGGTAAGAATTAAATTCAGTAAAGAAGGCCCTATGAAGTTTGTGGGACATCTGGATACCATGCGTTATTTCCAGAAAGCACTTCGTCGTGCAGAACTTCCGGTAGCTTTTTCCGGTGGGTACAGCCCCCATATGATCATGTCTTTTGCAGTTCCACTTGGTGTTGGAATGGAAAGCCTGGGAGATTATTTTGACCTGGAAATGGCAGAAGATATGTCTACGGCTGAGATTGCAGCCCGTCTGGATGAACAGATGGCAGAGGGAATGCATATCGTAAGTGTCCGTAAGGTAGAGGATGGAAAAGCGGGTAAAGCGATGGCGCTGGTGGCAGCAGCAGATTACTTTGTGGAGTTCCGGCCGGGCAAGGAGCCTTCTATTGAATGGAAAAACCGTGTGGAAGAATTTCTGGCACAGCCGGAGATCAAAGTGACCAAACAGACAAAGCGCAGTGAAAAGGAAATCGATCTTCGTCCGAATATCTATAAAATGAAAGTAAGAAATAATGGTTTCTTCTATATGCTGGCATCCGCAAGCTCCAATTACACGAAACCGGAACTGGTAACAAATACATTCTTCAAATGGCTGGGAGAAGAACTTCCGGAATTTGCCTTTACAGTAAAACGTCTGGAAATGTATGCAGACCAGGGAGAAAATGCAAGCCCGCGTTTTGTAACGCTGGAATCATTAGGTGAGGAAATTGAGTAAACTGATCATAACAAGGATGGAGATCCATGATGTACCCTGTACAGTTGCGGCTCTTATTGAAGAGGAACGGATCATGGAGGTCCGGCTGGAATCCGATCAGGAAAAATCCATTCTTGGAAATATCTATACCGGACAGGTTGAGAATATCGCATCCAATATCCAGGCGGCTTTTGTCCAGATCGGACCTGGAAAGAGATGTTACTATCCTCTTGCGGAAGCGCAGAGAGCTGTTTTTTCCGCAGGAAGAAAAGGGAACGGGCCATTGCGTCCGGGAGATGAACTTCTGGTCCAGGTGAGCAGGGATGCTATGAAGGGAAAACTTCCTGCACTGACATCCAATCTGAATTTTACAGGAAGATATCTTGTTCTTACGACAGGAGATAAAAAATTTGGACTGTCTTCCAAACTGACACAGGAAGACCGCCATCGCCTCAGCGGATGGCTGAAAGAAGAAGCAGACCGCCCGGATAAAGAATTCGGGATCATCGTCCGTACCAATGCCGCAGACGCTTCCAAAGAAGAAATCCTGAAGGAACTGGAATGGCTGAAAGGCCGTTACTACAAAGCTGTAGTTCAGGGGCGTAACCGCACCTGCTTCAGTCTGGTACTGGAGACAGAACCATTTTATGTGGCGGCTGTACGGGATGCTTATGGCCGTGACCTGGATGAGATCATCACCGATGTGCCCGAGATCAGGGAAACGATTCAGGGATATCTGGAAGAGATCAGCCCGGAGCTCAAAGAAAAGCTTCGTTTTTATCAGGATAAACTGCTTCCGCTTTATAAACTGTATCGCGTAGAAACTGCACTAGATACGATCCAGAAAGAAAAAGTATGGCTGAACAGTGGAGGATTTCTGGTGATCCAGCAGACCGAAGCTTTTGTATCCATTGATGTAAACAGTGGGAAATATACCGGAAAGAAGAAAATGGAAGAAACGTTCCGCAAGATCAATCTGGAAGCGGCGGCAGAGATCAGCCGGCAGTTACGGCTTCGCAATCTTTCCGGCATTATTCTGATCGATTTTATCAATATGGAAAACCCGGATCACAGAGATGAACTGTTCCATGTTTTACAGAAGCTTCTCAGAAAAGATCCGATAAAGAGCCGTGCCATTGATATCACGCCATTACACATTTTGGAAATGACCAGAAAGAAAGTAAGACGTCCTGTGATCGAAGATATCCGGGAACTTGCAAAAAAATAATAAAAATGTCAAAAAAACTATTGACAGAACAGCATGTCACTGTTATGATAATCGAGTATGCCGCACAAAGAGGTTAAAGCGCTTCGGTTTTAGGACAGAAGCCACCGAATTTGGCGAGTAAATAATTAGGAGGTGCCACAGATGTACGCAATTATTGCAACAGGTGGTAAACAGTACAAGGTTGCCGAGGGTGACGTAATTAAAGTTGAAAAGCTCGGTGTAGAAGCTGGTGAAACCGTAACATTTGACAACGTAATCGCAGTTAGCAATGACGGATTAAAGGTTGGCGAAGATGTAAAAGATGCCAGTGTTACCGCTTCTGTAGTTGAAAACGGTAAGAATCGCAAGGTCATCGTTTACAAATACAAACGCAAAACTGGATATCACAAGAAAAACGGACACAGACAGCAGTACACCAAAGTTAAGATCGAAAAGATTAACGGTTAATCTGGTGTCATCATGATTACAATTAAAGTCAGAAAGAAAAACGGATCTTACGAAGAATTTATTTCGAAGGGACATGCCGGTTATGCGGAAGCCGGGCAGGATATTGTCTGTGCTGCTGTGTCTGCGCTGATTATTAACACGGTGAATTCTCTTGAGAAATTCACAGATGATAATTTTGATGTGCATGAAAAGGATGGATTTGTTTCCATTCATTTCAGAAATGATCTTTCTGAACAGGGAATGCTCCTTATGGATTCCTTACTTCTCGGTCTGACGGAAATTGCTGGTAGTTATAACAATCGATATTTGACAGTAAAAGTCAAGGAGGTGTAACAACAATGATGAAGATGAACCTTCAGTTATTCGCACATAAAAAGGGAGTTGGTTCTACAAAGAACGGTCGTGATTCCGAGTCTAAGAGATTAGGTGCGAAAAGAGCAGACGGACAGTTTGTAAAAGCCGGAAACATTCTTTACAGACAGCGCGGAACCAAGATTCACCCAGGTGAAAACGTAGGCTGCGGTAAAGACTATACTTTATTTGCACTTACAGACGGAGTCGTAAGATTCACAAGAAAAGGTCGCGATAAGAAACAGGTTTCTATCGTTCCTGTAGACGCAGAGTAATGAAATAGGTAAAAGGCTTCAAATCGATCCGGTTTGGAGCCTTTTTTTGGAATAGAGGTGTAATATGTTTGCAGATAGAGCAAGGATCATTATCCGCTCCGGTAAAGGCGGCGACGGACATGTAAGCTTCCGCCGTGAGCTGTATGTACCGAATGGTGGCCCGGACGGCGGCGATGGTGGCCGTGGCGGTGATGTGATTTTTGAGATCGATGAGGGTCAGAATACTCTCGGAGACTACAGACACAGAAGAAAATATAAAGCTGAGGATGGCCAGGAGGGCGGTAAGAAACGCTGTCATGGCGCTGATGGCAAAGATGTTGTCCTGAAAGTTCCGGAAGGAACAGTTATCATGGATGCGGAATCCGGTAAAGTCATTGCAGATATGTCCGGTGAGAACCGCAGACAGATCGTGTTAAAAGGTGGCCGTGGCGGAAAGGGAAATCAGCACTACGCAACAGCTACCATGCAGGTACCGAAATACGCGCAGCCAGGACAGCCGGCTCAGGAGCTTGAAGTTCTCCTTGAGCTCAAAGTGATCGCGGATGTTGGTCTTGTAGGATTCCCGAATGTTGGTAAATCCACGTTCCTTTCCCGTGTGACCAATGCACAGCCGAAGATCGCCAATTATCATTTTACAACATTAAGCCCGAATCTTGGCGTTGTAGATACGGATAACGGTGGTTTTGTTATCGCGGATATCCCGGGACTGATCGAGGGTGCATCCGAAGGTGTGGGACTTGGACATGAATTCCTCCGTCATATTGAGCGTACACGAGTTATTATCCACATTGTAGATGCAGCTTCTGTAGAAGGTCGTGATCCGGTAGAGGATATCCACAAGATCAATAAAGAGCTGGAAGCTTACAATCCGGAAATTGCGGCAAGACCGCAGGTGATCGCAGCCAACAAGATCGACTGCATTTTTGACGATGGTGAAGAAAACCCCATCGATCGACTGAAAGAAGAATTTGAGCCGCAGGGCATTTCCGTATATCCGATTTCAGCTGTTACCGGACAGGGTGTCAGAGAGCTCCTTTTCCATGTGAAAGAGCTTCTGGACAAGAGTCCTATGAAACCGGTCGTGTTTGAGCAGGAATTCTTCCCTGAGGATGTTCTGGTAAATGAGAATCTTCCGTTTACTGTAGAACGCAGCGAAGAAGATCCGGAAGTCTTCCTTGTGGAAGGTCCTAAGATTGAAAAAATGCTTGGTTATACAAATCTGGATTCCGAGAAGGGATTTGCGTTCTTCCAGAGATTCCTGAAAGAAGGCGGCATTCTGGAAGAACTGGAAAAGGCCGGTATCCAGGAAGGCGATACGGTTCGTATGTATGGCTTTGATTTCGATTATTATAAATAAGAGGTATAACAAATGACAAGTAAGCAGAGAGCATATTTAAAAGGCCTTGCCATGACCATGGATCCGATCCTTCAGCTTGGCAAGGGAGGTCTTACTCCTGAAAATACTGCTGCTGTTGAGGAAGCTCTTGCAGCAAGAGAGCTGATCAAGATCAGTGTTCTTCAGAACTGTCTGGAAGACCCACGTGAAATGGCACAGGTCCTTGCAGAGAGAACAAGATCTCAGGTAGTACAGGTGATCGGTAAAAAGATCGTCCTCTACAGAGAAGGTAAAAAGGATAAGAAAAAGATCATTCTTCCGTAATTTCGGGAGGTCATAATTGAGCAAAAAAGTAAAAAAAATAGGAATCATGGGCGGCACTTTTGATCCCATTCATATGGGACATCTGATTCTGGGAGAAAAAGCCTATGAACAGCTGGGCCTTGATAAGGTTTTGTTTATGCCCTGTGGAAATCCCCCGCATAAACGAAACCGGAAAGGCCGGGCTACCGATGAACAGCGTGCGGAAATGGTTCGTCTTGCCATAAAGGACAATCCTCATTTTGAGCTGTCTCTGATCGAGATGCATGAGGAAGGCTATACGTATACTTACCGGACGTTGGAACAGTTGAATGCAGCGAATCCGGATACAGAATATTATTTTATTATCGGTGCGGATTCCCTTTATAATTTTGATACCTGGAGGGAACCGGGACGCATCTGTCAGGAAGCAGTGCTGGTAGTAGCAACCAGAGATCATACCCCGTTAAAGGAGCTTGATCAGCAGATGGAACTTCTGGCACAGAAGTACAGCGGGAATTTTATCCGATTGGATACGATGAATATTGATGTTTCCAGCGAGCTTCTCCGTTCCTGGCATAAAAGTGGACAGAGTCTCCGCTACTATGTTCCTCAGCCTGTGATTTCCTATATTGAGAAAAACGATATATATAAAGGAAATGATTCAGATGGGAAAATATGATTTTATCAAGATAAAAAAGAAACTTTCCAAATATCTGGATGAAGCCAGATTTGAGCATACGATGGGAGTTATGTACACCTGTGCCGCACTTGCCATGGTTTATGGTTATGATCTGGAGGATGCACAGGCTGCTGGTCTTCTTCATGACAGTGCAAAGTGCATTCCTAATAAAAAGAAACTGAAACTGTGCAGCCAGCATGATATTCCGGTATCAGATTTTGAAAAGGATCATCCATTTCTTCTTCACGCAAAGCTGGGGGCTTATGTGGCCAGCAGTAAATATGACATTAAAGATGAAGAGATCCTGACAGCGATCACGTATCATACGACAGGAAGACCGGGAATGAGTCTTCTTGAGAAGATTGTATATATCTCAGATTATATCGAACCAATGCGTGACAAAGCCCCGAATCTTCCAAAAGTTCGAAAGATCGCTTTTGAAGATCTGGATGAGTGCATGTATGAGATTTTGAAAGATACACTGGAATATCTGGAGGAAAATCCCAAGGAGATCGACAGTACGACCAGGGATGCTTATGTTTATTATAAAGACCTCCATGACAGAAAAATGCAGGATGCAGCCAACAGACAGGAGGATTAAAATTCTATGAGTATCGAAAAAGAGATGGTCCGGATCGCCTGCAAGGCACTGGATGATAAAAAAGCAAAAGATATCAAGATCATTGATATCCATGAGGTTTCCGTAATCGCAGATTATTTTGTGATCGCAAGTGCTTCCAACCAGAATCAGGTACAGGCAATGGTTGACAACGCAGATGAGATGCTTGGCCGTGCCGGATATGAGGCAAAACAGATCGAGGGAACCAGAAACTCCAGCTGGGTTCTTATGGATTATGGCGATATGATCATCCATATCTTTGACGAAGAGAACAGACTGTTTTATGATCTGGAGAGAATCTGGAGAGACGGAAAGATTCTTGATGCCCAGGAATTCCTGGCAGAGGGTGAAGAATAAATAAGCTGAACACTAAAAATGCGGTATCCTTTAAACAGATACCGCATTTTGCTGTTTTCGCATAACTGAAAACCATAGTTTAAGAAAAGAAACGGAACACCCCAAATACCTTGCCGAGGATTTTCAGGTTTCCTGTGATAATAATCGGTTCCATATTGTCATTTTCCGGCTGAAGACGATAATAACCATTTTCTTTATAGAATGTTTTGACTGTGGCAGAATCATCAATCAGAGCAACTACCATATCTCCGTTTTCGGCGGTAGACTGCTGTTTTACAAGTACCTGGTCGCCATCAAAAATACCGGCGTTGATCATGCTGTCACCTTTTACTGTCAGCATAAAACTCTGTTCATTTGGCATATATTCTGCCGGGATTGGAAAGTAGGCATCAATGTTTTCAACAGCCAGGATCGGCTGTCCAGCTGCAACGGTACCTACAAGCGGGACGTTGACAACTTCACGACGCACCAGATTGAAATTATCGTCTATAATTTCAATTGCACGGGGTTTGGTGGCGTCTCTGCGAATATATCCGTTTTTTTCGAGAGCTTCCAGGTGAGAATGAACAGAAGATGTGGACTTCAGATTTACTGCTTCACAGATCTCACGTACAGAAGGTGGAAAACCTCTGTTGAGAATTTCATTTTTCATATAATCCAGTATTTCCTGCTGCTTTTTGCTGATTCTGCCATATGTCATATGTATTTACCTCCCTGGGTTAAAGTTTATCTGCTGCCGGACGTAATATGACAGCGTCACGAAATTATATTTTAAATATTATAACATACTTTTGTAAAAATAGCAAACGGATATTCGGAAAGTATGTTCGGACGTTTTAAAGCTTGTATTCAGGAAAAGAAAATGTTACAATAAAACGGATTTTAAGAAATGAAAGATGTAAAGGAGGCATTCGTTTGCCTGATAATAAAGCACATTCCAGCAGCACACCTGGAATACTAGCAAAACTTCGTAAAATTTTTGGTCTGAACATAGGAACGGTAATGTTTGGAGCGATTCTTATTTATATGATTTTCAGTGTGATTCTTTATCTTACGGCTTCTCATATGGAGTCCTATCAGGTTCCGTCAGGTCCCTTGTCCATGAATGAAACATACACCGGGCTGTCTATTATGACAGAAAATGTAGTACAGGCAGATGCCGGTGGGTATGTTACCTATTATGCAAGAGAGGGAACCAAAATCAATGCAAATGGAGCTGTATACAGTTTAAACAGTTCCAAGGCCGCAGACAGTGGTTCTTCTCTGAGTAAGGATGAGCTGGCAGATATCCGCAGTAATATGCAGAGTTTTTCCAAAGGCTTTGATGCAAGTAAATTTAACAGTACATACAGTTTTAAATATCAACTGAGCGGAAGTATTCTTCAGTATGCCTCTGATAACTCCAGTGTGTCTACCACCAGTACGGTGAATGAAGATGGGGAGGAAGTTACAACAACTACAACAACTGTTTCCAGTGATCCGAATATCCGTCGTGCACAGACCGATGGGATTATTTTGTATTCTACGGATGGATACGAGTCAAAAACGGTTGACACTGTTACAGCTGCAGATTTTGATCAGAATTCTTATCAGGAGACAGATCTGAAAACAGATGGCCAGGTAAATGCCGGAGATGATGTTTATACAATTATTACAGATGAACGGTGGAGTCTGTTGATTCCGCTAAGTGAAAAACAGGCTGCCAATCTGAAAGACCGCACGTCCATACGTGTCAAATTTTTAAAAGATGATTTGACTCAGACCGGAGATTTTTCCATTATGGAGATTGACGGATCTAAATATGGAAGGATTGATTTCAATAAAGGCCTTATCCGATATGCATCAGATCGTTTCCTTGAAATAGAGCTGGTTACCAATAATGTGACCGGACTGAAAGTTCCGTTATCATCTATAGTAACGAAGGAATTTTATGCAATTCCCTCAAAATATATGACAACGGATAAAGATACACAGCAGTCAGGCTTCATGCTTTCAGGCAGAAACAAAAAAGGAAACAGCACTACAACGTTTATAAATACGGGTATTTACGGACGTGATGAGGTTACGGATGAAAAAACACAGAAAGTAAGTTATATTTATTACGTTGATAAAAGTAAATTCAATGAGGGCGATGCAATCATTGATCCGGACAGTGGAGAAAAGTTTGTAATCGGAGATACAGAAGTTCTGGAGGGCGTTTACTGCATCAACCAAGGGTATGCTGTATTTCGCAGAATTGAAATTCTGGATGAAAATGAAGAATACGCGGTTGTTTCCAAAGAAACATATAATGGACTTGTCAGATATGACCGTATTGTAAAAAATGCAGATAAAGTAAGTGAACAAGATATACTTTATTAATAAAGGAGGCTTTCGGCTATGGTAGCGGAAAATTTAGTACAGGTACAAAAAAATATTGAAGAATCCTGTAAGAAGGTAAATAGAGATCCGGGAGAGGTGACACTTATTGCTGTCAGCAAAACCAAACCAGTGGAAATGCTTCAGGAGGCTTATGCCGCAGGTGCACGTGTTTTCGGAGAAAATAAAGTACAGGAGATTGTGGATAAATATGATCAGATGCCGGCGGATGTTCAGTGGCATATGATCGGACATCTGCAGCGTAACAAAGTAAAATATATTGTGGATAAGGTTGCGATGATCCATTCTGTAGATTCTCTTCGACTGGCTGAAACCATAGAAAAAGAGGCAGAGAAAAAGAATGTAGTCGTACCGATTCTTATAGAAGTAAATGTAGCTCAGGAAGAGAGCAAATTTGGCTTAAAACCGGAAGAAGTTTTGCCCTTTATTGAACAGATTGCAGGTTTTTCCCATATACAGGTCAAAGGCCTTATGACAATTGCTCCTTATGTAGAAAATGCTGAGGAAAATCGTGAAATTTTCCGTGAACTCAAGAAATTAAGTGTTGACATTGCAGCTAAAAACATTAATAATGTTACTATGAGTGTTCTGAGTATGGGAATGACCGGAGATTATATGGTCGCCGTGCAGGAGGGCGCTACGATGGTGCGTGTAGGTACCGGTATTTTCGGTGCAAGAAATTACGCAATATAAGACTAATAAGATTGGAGATTTAAAATGGGCGTTTTAGATAAATTTTTAGATGCCATCAAACTGAACGACGATTATGACGATGACGAATTATTAGATGACAGCATCCTTGAGGAAGAAGATGATTACGACGACGACTTCCTTGATGATGACGATGATATGGAAGAAAAACCGAAGAAAAAGTTTTTTGAGAAATTTTCCAAAAAGAAAACAGAGGAAGAAGAGGATTTTCTGGATGATGAGCCGGAAGAAGAACCAATTAAAGTGGCTTCTCCAAAGGTAACAGCCAAGACTGCTGCAACAAAAGCACCTGCAAGACAGGAACGTGTTTCCAGACCAGCTCCGTCTTCGAAAATCACACCAATGCGTACAAGTAAGCGTTCCGCACAGACTGTAAATATGGAAGTCTGTGTAATTAAACCGACTACTATGGAAGAAGCCAGAGAGATTGCGGATACACTTGTTGACAATTCTACTGTAATTCTGAATCTTGAGGGAATTGATGTGGAACTTGCTCAGAGGATCATTGATTTTACTTCAGGAGCATGTTATTCCCTGGGAGGAAGTCTTCAGCAGGTATCCAGCTACATTTTTGTACTTGGACCATATAATGTAGATATTACCGGTGATCTTCAGAATATCCTTGGAGGATCTGTACCATCTGTAAGAGTAGGGTACTGATTTCATGGATAAAGAAGAACTTTTTATCAAGAGAATCCGTGAACTGGCGAATATGGCATATCAGCGAGATATTACCACATTTACGGATTTTCTTAATTTAAATGAACGAAATATTTTAAACAGCCAGAATTTTCATAAGCTGGGCGTAACAGCGGAAAGTTTTGGAGGATATGAAAATGCAGAGCGTCAGATGGTAGCCTTTCATTCTGATGCTCTTACTTTTACAGGGGAATATCCTATTGACTGTATCCGTCTGGAACCCAAGGCAGTAAAATTTTCGGAAGATTTGACACATCGGGATTATCTTGGAGCCATATTAAATCTTGGTGTTGATAGAAGTGTTGTGGGGGATATTCTCATAGAAGATCATACGGCAAGTTTCTTCTGCCTGCATAGAATGACAGATTTTTTTCTGGAGAATCTGTGCCGTGTAAGACATACCACCGTTGTGGCTTCCAGGATAGAAGACCCCGGTGAATTTCCACAGCCGAAAATGACACCAATTACAGGTACCTGTGCTTCTGTACGTCTGGATTCATTGATCGCACTGGCTTTTGGGACGTCAAGAAGCAGTATTGTACATTGTATTGAAGAAGGTCTTGTATTTGTAAATGGAAAACTGATTACATCCAATGGCTATGAGCCTAAAGAAGGCGATATTATATCCGTTCGAAAAAAAGGACGTTTTATTTTTGATGGAGTATCCCGCCGGACGAAAAAAGGACGTCTCGGTGTACGTATTCTGCTTTATATCTGACAGCAAGGAGGAAAACGCGATGGCTGAATCAAAATTACTTGTAAAGCGTGAGGGGGATTTTAGATATCCAATCTGTTTTGAAGAGGATTTTTCCAATCTGGCTCAGGTTATGAGAGAAGAAGGACTTGCGGACAGAAAAATCTGTATTGTAACAGATTCTAATGTAGATCCATTGTATGAAGCACCTGTAAAAAAAGCTTTAAGTGAAGTAAGCTCTGATATTTCCGTGTTTACTTTTGAGGCCGGAGAAAAAAATAAAAATCTGGATACCGTTTCCAGCTTGTATCAGGCACTGATTAGTAACGGACTTGATCGAAAAAGTCTTCTTGTTGCTCTGGGTGGCGGTGTTGTAGGTGATCTTACCGGATTTGGAGCGGCTACTTATCTTCGGGGAATTGATTTTATTCAGGTTCCAACGACGTTACTTGCTCAGGTAGACAGCAGCGTTGGTGGAAAAACAGGAGTAGATTTCCAGCAGTATAAAAATATGGTTGGAGCTTTTCATCAGCCACGTCTTGTTTATATGAATATGAGTACTCTTTCTTCTCTGCCGGCAGAACAGTTTGCGTGTGGAATGGGTGAGATCCTGAAAACAGGACTGATCTGTGATGAAGAATTTTTCCGTTTTGTATGCCGTGAGCAGAAAGAGATTAAAAAGCTGGACATGAAACGGATTGCCAGAATGGTACGCAAATGCTGTGAGATCAAAGCTGGTGTTGTGGAGCGTGATCCAAAGGAGCAGGGAGAGCGTGCACTTCTCAACCTGGGACACACCGTAGGTCATGCGGTAGAAAAACTCAAGAATTTCACCTTGCTTCATGGGCAGTGTGTGGGAGCCGGACTGGTAGCTGCGGCGTATCTTTCCATGAAACGAGGACTTTTGACAGAAGAAGAATATCAGGAAATTCGTCAGGGATGTGCGGACTATGATCTTCCTGTACATGTAGATGGCCTTATTCCGGAAGAAGTTCTTTTGGCAACAAAGAAAGATAAAAAAATGGAACAGGGTCATATTAAGTTTATCCTGATGGACGGCATCGGAAAAAGTTTTATTGACAAAACAGTTACCGATGAAGAACTGTTATCCTGTATTCAGGAGATAACTTTATGATCAGCCGTGTTAACCATCATCAGAAAATGTCTCCTGGCAAATGTCTGGCAGGGGATATTTTCCTGATGATCTTACTTGTAGCCGCAGATCAGGTGGCGAAATGGCTGTCATATCTGTATCTGAAAGGACAACTGTCGATTTCGCTGATTCCCGGTGTACTTGAACTTCATTATCTTTATCCGGAAAACAGGGGAATTGCTTTTGGAATGTTTCAGGGAAGTGTACTTTTCTTTGCAATTGTAAGTGTGCTGTTTCTGGGAGTGATTCTCTATGCATGGATCCGTATTCCAAAAGAGCGTTTTTATCTGCCGCTGCTTACAATTGCCACAGTACTTGCTGCCGGTGCTCTGGGGAATTTTATTGATCGTTTTTTCAGAGGATATGTGATTGATTTTATCTATTTCTCCCTGATTGATTTTCCGGTGTTTAATCTGGCAGATATTTATGTGGTTGCAAGTGGGATTTTTCTGATTCTGTTTGTGTGTACCAAATACAGAGATGATGATTTTTCATTTCTGAATATTAAACGGTGATTTGGTCAGGGGATGATGGATTCATCTGATTTTGCAGGAGATATAAAATGGAAATATACGATTATACAGTAGAAAAAGAAGAATCAGGTATACGAATCGACCGCTATCTTGCAGAAAAAGACAGCGGTCTTTCCAGGTCGTTCATTCAGAAACTTCTGAAAGATGGACAGATTACAGTTGGGGATAAGGCTGCCAAATCCAATTATAAGGTCAGGGAAAACGACAGAATTCATCTGGAGATTCCGGATTCCAGTGAACCGGATATTGTTCCGGAGGATATTCCGCTGGATATTCTTTATGAGGATGAAGATGTGCTGATCGTTAATAAGCCCAAAGGAATGGTGGTACATCCTGCTGCCGGGCATTATCAGGGAACACTGGTAAATGCGGTTATGGCCCATTGTGGTGACAGCCTTTCCGGGATCAACGGGGTGATGAGACCTGGAATTGTCCACAGAATTGATAAAGATACTACCGGTGCGCTTCTGGTGTGCAAGAACGATACGGCCCACCGGGATCTGGCAGAACAGCTGAAATGCCACAGTATCCGGAGACGTTATCGTGCAGTTGTACAGGGAAATCTGAAAGAGGACGAGGGAACCATAGAAGGTCCTATCGGACGTCATCCAACAGATCGTAAAAAAATGGCCATCAATTACAAAAATGGGAAAGATGCGGTAACACATTACAAAGTACTGGAACGTTTTGGACAGGCAACCTATGTGGAATGCCGGCTAGAAACAGGGCGTACCCATCAGATCCGCGTGCATATGGCCAGCATCGGACATCCACTTCTGGGAGATACGGTATATGGGTCTTCAAAAAATCCCTATCATCTGGAGGGACAGGCTCTTCATGCAATGATTCTTGGGTTTGTTCATCCACGTACCTGTGAATATATGGAATTTACAGCTCCACTTCCGGAATATTTTGTTAAATTGCTGTCAAAATTGCGAAAATAACTGGAAAACTTGTGAAATATAGTGTATAATAGCTGTATTAAAGAGGAAGCGAAGTTCATATTTATGAATTTGCTGAATCGAAGCAGAAAGGATGTGGCTGTTATGAGTAACAATACAACAAGTTCTATTATTACAATTGGTCGTAAATATGGTAGTGCCGGAAGACAGATCGGCCAGGAAGTTGCTAAGTATTTTGGAATTAAATGCTATGATAAAGAGCTGCTGGAGCACGCAGCCAATGATAGTGGAATCTGTAAGGAACTGTTTGAGCATCATGATGAGAAACCTACAAACAGTTTTCTTTATTCTCTTGTAATGGATACGTATTCTTTTGGATATTCATCCGCAGGGTTTACAGATATGCCTATGAACCATAAGATTTTCCTTGCACAGTTTGAGGCGATCAAGAAGCTTGCTTCAGAAGGCCCCTGTGTAATGGTAGGCAGATGTGCAGATTATGCACTTGCAGATAATCCGGATTGTTTCAGCGTATTTGTCCATGCAAATCTTGACTGGCGTATCAACCGTATTTCCCAGAAATACAATAAGAACGCCAAAGAAGCCAAAGACATGATCAACAAAACAGACAAGAGCCGTTCCAGTTACTATAATTATTACACCAATAAGAAATGGGGATCTGCCGACAGCTATAATCTTTGTCTGGACAGCAGCAAGCTTGGTATTGATGGAACTGCGAAGGCCATTATTGAAGCCATTCACATTTATGACAGCCTGAAAAAATAAACGTCAGATTTTTATAGGCACCCTGCCATTTTATGGCAGGGTGTTTTCGGTATCAGCGAAAAAATACAGACAGAATTCATCCTTATGAGTTTTGAGAGAGAATGTTTATGCTTTTTTTAGACACAAACCGGAGATGCTATGTTATAATCACATGGTGGAGGAAATTACTATGAAAATTCGTTGGAATCATCGCTACGTGCAGTTAGGTGTGACTGCATTTCTGGTCATTGCTGCCAGTATTTTATTTTATTACGGGATTTTCCATATGAAATCCCTGGTTACCGGAATTAAAACATTTTTCAGCATTATGGCGCCGATCATTTATGGAGCCGCCATAGCATATCTGTTAACCCCCATTGTTAATTTTCTGGAGCGGAAGATTATTTTTCCTATTTTTGAAAAAAGACACAAAACCCTTCAGAAAAAGGGCAGGAAAGCAGTACGCTGGATCTGTGTAATTCTTTCTGTGTTTTTTATGTTCCTGATCATTTATGCCCTTGTCATGATGATCCTTCCGCAGTTAATCCGAAGTATCATGAATATCATCTACAGTTTTCCTCATTATGTAAATGTTGTGGAGAACTGGCTGAATTCCGTTGTGGAAAAGGGCTGGAAGCTGAATCCGGATATGATCAGCCAGATCAACCAGTATTCCAGCAGATTGCAGGAATATCTGACAAATACGATCCTTCCTCAGATGCAGTCCATGATGAAAAACATATCTGCGAGTTTTCTGGATCTTCTTGTTTTTTTGAAGAATTTCCTTATTGGAGCGATTGTATCACTTTATATCCTGGCAGATAAAGAGGGATTTGTTGCAAAGGCCAAAATGGCTACCTATGCGGTTCTTCCGGCCAAATGGGCGACTTTTCTTGTTCATTCCATGCGTTTTACGCATAAGACTTTTGGCGGATTTATCAGTGGCAAGATCCTGGATTCTGCAATTATCGGTGTATTGTGTTATGTGGGAACATCCATCATTGGAACGCCATATGCGATTCTGGTCAGTGTGATCGTTGGCGTGACAAACGTTATCCCGTTTTTTGGACCATATCTTGGAGCGATTCCGTGTATTCTTCTTATTTTGCTGGTAGATCCGATTCAGAGTCTGTATTTCCTGATCTTTATTCTGGTTCTTCAGCAGTTTGATGGAAATATTCTTGGACCTAAGATTTTGGGGGAATCTACCGGATTGTCCAGTTTCATGGTCATTGTTGCAATTATGGTTGGCGGTGGTTTATTCGGAGTTCCGGGAATGATTGTCGGCGTTCCGGTTTTTGCGGTTCTGAATGCGGCTGTATGGAAGCTGATCGGACGTAGCCTTGATGAAAAAGAGATGTCTGCAGATGCTGAGTTTTATAAAGATATTGACTGTGTAGATCCCGTTTCCGGAAAAGCGTTGCCCATGCCGGTAAAAGAATCTGCAACAAAAGCAAAAATGCAGGCAGTTGCAATAAAAGCAGAAAAACACAGAGTGTGGACCGGAGCATGGAACGAAATCAAACGAATGTTTGCATTTTTGGCCAAGTTTGTCCAGGCAAAATATATAGGTTTTCGACTGAAACAGAAAAACAGACGGAGGAAGAATAAACGATGAAATTTGTAATTCAGCGTGTAAATCATGCAGAAGTTAAAGTAGATGGAGAAACAGTTGGAAAAATTGGAAAAGGATTTCTTGTTCTGATCGGCGTTGGACGTGGGGATACCAGGGAAGATGCAGACTGGTATTTGAAAAAACTTCTGGGACTTCGTATTTTTGAGGATGAAAATGGAAAGACCAATTTATCCTTGGCAGATGTAAACGGGGAATTGCTTTTGGTTTCACAGTTTACTTTATATGCAAACTGCCGTAAGGGAAATCGTCCAAGTTTCATAGAAGCCGGTGCGCCAGATGAAGCAAATAAATTATATGAATATATTATTTCAGAAGCCAGCAAACATGTTCCGGTTGTGGAACACGGAATTTTTGGTGCAGATATGAAAGTATCTCTGGAAAATGACGGACCGTTTACCGTTATTTTTGATGAAAACCTCAGAGGGTAACGACAAATAATAATAAAAAGTGCTTCCATAAGGAGGCACTTTATTTACTTGAAAATTTATCAAAAACAGGCAATTTTGCAGGAAGTAGCTGTTTATACTACCCATCTATTTGAAAAACTCGGGTTTGTCGTATAGATATAGATAAGTATAAAACCACTTCTTTTAACAGGTGTTTCAGGTATTTCCTGCAAATTATGTAAAATTTATATATTAAGGAGTTTTTATGGATAACAAAATTACTTACCACGAACAAAATGACATTGACAATACTTTAAAACTCCGTGAGGTTTTAAAAACGCTTCCGCCATTTTGCAGGGATTATTTCCGGGCTATTGATGCAACGACTACAACCAAGACCAGAATTTCCTATGCATATGACATTCGTATATTTTTCCAGTTTTTACTGGAGCAAAATCCAATGTTCAAAGACAAAACCATGTCGGATTTCACAGTTGATGTTCTGGATCAGGTCAAGGCTGTTGATCTTGAGGAATATGAAGAATTTCTCAAAGTTTATAAATCCGCGGACTCTTCCAAAACGGAAACAAATGGTGAACGTGGCGTCAAACGTAAAATTTCTGCTTTAAGAAGTTTTTATGCTTACTATTATAAACATGAAATGATCACCACCAACCCGTCTGTTCTGATCGATGTGCCCAAGATCCATGATAAGAATATTATTCGTCTGGATACAGATGAGGTTGCCATGCTGCTGGATTATATTGAGCATTGCGGAGATACGCTGACCGGGCAGAAACGGATGTACCATGAAAAAACGAAGGACAGAGATCTTGCTATTGTTACTCTCCTTCTTGGTACCGGGATCCGAGTATCGGAATGTGTCGGACTGGATGTTGAGGATGTAGACTTCAAAAACAATGGAATCAAAGTTACCCGAAAAGGCGGAAATGAAATGGTTGTATACTTTGGTCCTGAAGTAGAAAAAGCGTTGAAGAAATATCTGGAAGTCAGGGAGAATATTACGCCTCTGGCAGGCCATGAGCACGCTCTCTTCTATTCTACCCAACGTCGCCGAATCGGTGTTCAGGCTATCGAGAATCTGGTTAAAAAATATGCCAGGGAGATCACAACTACAAAAAAGATCACCCCGCATAAGCTTCGCAGCACCTATGGTACTGCCCTGTACCAGGAAACCGGTGATATTTACCTTGTAGCGGATGTTTTGGGTCATAAGGATGTCAATACTACTAAGAAGCATTATGCGGCTCTGGATGATGCCAGACGGCGTCAGGCGGCCAAGGCGGTACGTCTTCGCGAGGACTGATGAATAATGGGACTGCGGAGCAACTGATTCGTTTGACATGCATTGCATATAAATATAGAGACAGTTAGTTCACATAATATAAATTATGTAAATCAACTGTCTCTATATATTTAATCAGATCAAGAAAATCTCAAATTCCCTGTAGGGTTCAAAAAACCTTAAGCAGTGATTATGGACATCTGTATTATATCCATGACCCAAAATCAAAATCCGTACTTAACTTATTTATCAAAATCTGTCTCGAATACACCCTCCGGAGTACGCATGGTAAGAACACCCAGATTAAATTCACTGTCCATAATTGAGATATGATATTCAAAGATCACATCATCATCAAATTTGGAAAGCAGCACATAGCTTCCATTCTCTTTCCCATCGATCTGATCGCAGATGTCGTCGTAAACGTCCTCTCCGGAAATCTTTCGCGGGTATCCGCTTGCTTTGATTTTCTCTTCGATCGCTTTATATAATTCTTCCATACTTTATCCCATATCCTTTCTGAAATTAATTGGCTGATAAACCAGATATGTTTTTATCATACCAGATTTATCAGCAAAAATCAGCAAATATTTGGTTGTTTCTGATAAAGTTTCAGATAGGAGTACAGTTATATAATATAAAACTGTGTAGCCGAAGAATTTATTTTTTCTCGTAGAGGAATTCTTCCGGCAGAGTTACTTTGAAATCCTTTGCAAGGGCGCGGAAGTCATTCGGTGTGATAGTCTGCAGTTTCTGAGGAGCCATGGATAAGATCTTAACCAGGATCTCTGCGGATTTTTCAACGGTATGAAGAAGTCCGAAGGTCAGGTCAAAATCCTCGCCTGAGCAGAACATACCATGATGCGCCCAGATAACCACATCATATTTTTTCATCAGTTCAGCAGTTTTGACAGTGATATCTCTTCCGCCTGGAACCATCCATCCGATAACTCCCACACCATCCGGAAATACTACCGGACACTCTGTTGCAGATTCCCAGAGTTCACGGGTGAATACTTTGTCATCCAGAGGAAGAACAAAGGTAAGTGCAATGGTATTGGTGGTATGTGCATGATAAATAACACGATGTCTTCCGTTGGTAAGTTTTTTCTTTACTTCATGGTTCATCAGATGAGTTGGAAGCTCACTGGTCGGACGACCGCCTTCTACAAGACCCCAGCGGATACGGTAATTGGTTCCTGTCTCGTCAAGCTCAATGATCGCAAGACATACTTCCGGGTCAACGATGATATTACGGAAGTATTTTCCGCTTCCTGTTACCAGAAAAAATTCGCCTGCCAGTCCCGGAACCTCAACACCGATGGGGGTCCATTTTCCGGGGGCGTTCAGTCGTGGGCGAATCATTTCCACTTCTTCTGCTTTCAGACGATAGCTTAAGTTTCCGCCGTTTCTTTCATGCCATCCCTGCTGATATCCATCATCTGCCATTTTGATAAAGCCCTGTACGAATTTAGATTCAAGAATTTTCATAATATATTCCCTCCGTGTTTAAATGTGGTTTATTGTTGGGTTTGCGATTGCTTCAATATGCTTTCTTGTTGTTTGTGACTTTATTATATGCCCGATTGTGTGGATTTGTAAAGGGCTTTTTTGAAAAAATATCAATAAATCCACATGCAAAATGCAAAAAATCTTGTAAACATTCAATAAACCACATAAAAATAAACATAAAGCAACAAAAAGCACGAGTGGTCAATAGTAATGACATGTACATTGAATGTGGTTTGATGTTGCTTTGTGATGTGGGATTTATAGTATGGTAGATAAACTTGGAACGCCGAAGAATTGTAAGAAAAGAAAAAACAGGAACATTTCCGTATTCTGTACCTTAGATACTCACACGAAAATATTCCTGCTGGTTTAAAAAAGATTTTTATTTAATTTTTTCGGAAGCATACTGAGATAAGAAGTCTGTACAGTGTCCGACATGTGATATCCCAATATGGCAAGCAGATCTTCCATTTTGGATAAAATTTCTTTCCGCTCACTTTCCTGCTCTGCGATCACCTCAAGCTCCAGAAAGTCTCCAAGTCCCTCTACCTGATCCAGACAGGCGGTAAATCTGCCACATTTCATATACTTTCGCGTTTTCATGACAGACGCTACCGGAGAAAAATCCAAATGGATGAGAATATTTTTAAGCACTTCTGCATCGGATACTTCTGTTTCCAGTTCCATTCGGGACATGGAGATTTTATCCAGTTTGGGCCCCTTAAAATTAATCTGAGTCTTAGAAATACCGGATCTGCAGTCTGTGCTTGTTCGGATACGCAGTGCTTCATCACGTTTTTTTACATCATGATAGACACTGTTAAAATAGGTATCTTCTTCCTGGATCTGTGCTGTCTCCTGAAATCCCTGATCTGTCAGAAATTTCAGGGTTTCCTTAAGATTCTTTAATGGAAGCTTGATCTCAATTTCAAACTGGGCCATGTGATTACTTCAGAATTTCTGCTTTTTTGTTCAGAAGTGCTTCGCAGGCTGCACATGCTGGGCAGTCACAGTATTTTGCACCGGAAGCTTTGATCTCCTCAGCATGAGCCAGGATCTTTTTTGCGTCATCTGCGCCAAATACCTGTGCGCCCATGTCAGAACCTGCAAAAGAGATCAGTCCGTCAATGGGCATGATATCTGCTTCCAGCTCTTTTACATAAGCAGTTGCCGCTTCTGCTTCTTTCTCAGTTCCTGCAGCATCCAGATAATTCTGTGCCGCTTCTTTTACTTCTTTGCATGCAGAGGGTGCCTGAAGAAGATCCTGTGTTAATTCTTTGATTGTTTTTGCCATGGTAATTTCTCCCTTCTGATCAATGACAGATAAAATCTATCTGTTATGTATTTATAACAATATCATACCACAACTCTGGATCATTTGCAGAAAATATTGGGCTATTTTTTATAAAGGCATACAGGAGCATCCGATCCCCAGCCCGTCCGGACCAATATGGCAGGAAAGACCAAGGGAAAGATCATCACACATCACATCCATTCCCGGAAAGCTTTCCCGGATCTGTGAGATCCAGTCTGCGGTAACTTCCGCAGTGCTGCTGGAGGCAGCCATAAGATATACTTTTCCGGCATCATATTCTTTTTTGAAAGTTGTTTCCAATTCTCTGTGCATAGCATCGATCATGGCTTTTCTTGATTTTTTCATGCCTCTGCATTTCTGGAAAACATCCAGTTTACCGGTTCCAAATTTCATAACCGGTTTGATATTGAGAAGATTTGCGGCCAGTGCTGTGGTGGTATTGATACGGCCTCCCTTTTTCAGATATTCCAGTGTGCTTAATCCGACATAGATCACGGTTTTTTCACGGGAAGCTTCCAGAATATCCTTGATCTGCGGTGCTGTATATCCATCTTCCACCAGGTCTATCGCATCCAGAATGGAACGGTGAAGGGGTGTGGAAACACGCCCGTTATCTACCACATACACTTTGTTTTCGTATTTTGGTTCCTGAGACAAGGCGGCAGCAGTCATGCAGGAACCGCTTAAACTACTGCTCAACGGAATGTAGAGGATCTGATCATAAGATAAAAGCATTTCGTCCCACATTTCCATAACTTCCTGTGGGGAAGGCTGTGAAGTTGAAACATCTGCTCCTTCACGCAGCTTCTCATAAAATCCTGTTCTGGAAAAATCCAGGTCTTCATGAAACAGTTCTCCATTCAGATAAAAAGGCATGGGAAGGACATGAATATCCAGTTCCTCTGCTTCTTGTTTTAAAATGCCACTGTGGCTGTCAGCCATGATTCCAATTTTTTTCATTTTCCATTTATCTCCTGTGTAATTTATGAATGTGTTTCGCAACGCGGTTCTTTTTTATAAAGAGCTACACTTTCCCGGAAGCGTTTTTTGTTCAGCTCCCGCATCTGGGAAACCTCGTTTTTCTTTACGAAACCATGACTTTCCATAAAGGTTCTTTGATCCAGCTGGTCCATATATATGGAATAATCCGTATCCTTCTCTGTTGAAATCTGTTTGAGAAGCCCGGTACCGATTCCGTTTCTACGGTAATCTTTGCTTACATAAAGAAAGAGGATATTTCCGGGAGTCGGTTTCTCCGGGGAAACAGTCAATTGTTTTTTCATATCCTGAAGTTTGTTAAAATGCTCCAGATTCTTCCGGCCTTCCTTAGTAAACTTCAGGCGCAGGAAATGATAGCCTTCTTTCAAACGGAAAACCGGGGCAAAATGGCCATGAGATTCTTTACCGGTAATGAGCACCCCAACTACCTGATCACGGTAGGTTGCCACGGTAACGCTATCTCTGTATATCATATAGGTGTAAAAGAAAAGTCTGGTCAGACGTTTTTCGGTATGTGTTTCCTCAAACTCCCAGCGGTCTTTATAATTTCTTCGGATAAATTCCCGGATCATTGAAAAATCTTCCTTTTCTGCTTTCCGGTAGGCAGGTGCTTTTTTTAATAACATAGTCCATATCTCCTGTATTTTTTCATAAATAACTATCCTATACTTTAAAAGATGATCTGCAACTTAACATCAACTGTTTCTCAACAATTGTTGAAGTTTATGAAAAAGTTTATATAAAATAAAAAACAACGGAAGAACCTCATGAAAAATAAGGTATCCGCTGTTTTTGGGTTTTATGGATATGTGTAAAATATTTGTTTTACAGTATAACAGTAAAACGACAGCCGCTTCCGGGAATATTTTCCACGGAAACGGTTCCCATACACAGGTTCAGGATCTGTTTTACAAGGGCAAGTCCAAGACCGTTTCCCTCCTGTTTATGGGAACTGTCGCCCTGGTAAAATTTGTCAAAAATATGTTTCATGGAGTATTCACTGATCTGGGGGCCTTCGTTTTCTATGGAAAAACGGATCTTTTCTCCTTCCGGCATCATCCGGATATAGATCGTACCACCACAGGGACTGAATTTGATAGCATTGGAAAGCAGATTGTCCCATACATGACAGATGAGATTTTCGTTTCCAAGATACTCCACATCCATCATGTCCACATCAAATTCAATTTCTTTTTCTGACCATTTCGGTTCCATCATAACAATGGACTGCCGGATCTGTTCATCCAGGCGGTACCAGTTCTGCCGGGTCTGGATTGCCTGGTGTTCAATTTTGGACAGAAGCAGGATATTTCCTGCCAGGTGGGAAAGCCTTCTGGTATTAAGAAGG
The DNA here is from genome assembly GCF_018785655.1 of Blautia sp. MCC269. Taxonomy (NCBI): domain Bacteria; kingdom Bacillati; phylum Bacillota; class Clostridia; order Lachnospirales; family Lachnospiraceae; genus Blautia; species Blautia sp. MCC269. Next base: position 108,337 of record NZ_WQQE01000003.1, read on the forward strand.
ATTTTGTCGATGTACTGCTCCTGCTCTTTTGATATGGGCATGTCGCTATCCTGCAGAAGAGTTGCATAACCCTCAATGGCACTGATGGGCGTTTTAAATTCATGGGAAACATTGGAAACGAAATCTGTCTGCAGGATCTCCGTTGCTTCCAGTTCCTGGACCATCAGGTTAAAATTGGAATAAATATCCTGGATTTCTTTCAGCTGTTTTCCGGTTTTCAGCCGGACGGAAAAGTCGCCTTCTGCGACTTGCTGCATGGCTTTTTCCAGCTTTAATACAGGGCCGAAGTACCGGATACTGAGGAAGTTGTTGAGAACGCCCCCTGCGATCACACTGGCCAGGATGATCCATACAATGTACGGAACATCTGAAATATGCAGAACATCCATAACAAGCCAGGATATCAGAGATACACAGATAAGTTCCAGCATGATCATAAGGATAAAACGTATGCGGATGCTTAAATTTTCGAAAGGCTTCTTTTTCATGCTTTTACCACCTTATATCCAACTCCCCGGATTGTTACGATCTTAAAATCCGGATTATCCCGGAAGCGTTCCCGAAGCCTTCCGATGTGGACATCTACCGTATGGGCATCGCTTGCGGAATCATATCCCCAGATATCATCCATAAGCTGCTGTCTGGTGAAGATTTTTCCCGGAAAGGATACCATCTTATACAAAAGCATGAACTCTTTCTGAGGAAGGACCATACTTTCCGAGGAGGTGGATACTGTCAGGGAGTCGCACTCCAGAATGGTATCGCCGATCCGTTGTTTCCGCTCATTGATCATCTGCGCTCTGCGAAGAAGGGCACCTACCCGCAAAACCAGTTCGTTGATGTTAACCGGTTTTACCATATAATCATCGGTGCCGGACAAAAATCCCATACGCATATCATCAAAAGCATCTTTGGCAGTGACCATAAGTACAGGAATGGAATCCCCGGCATCTCTGAGTGAACGGACCAGTTCATAGCCATCCATGTTTGGCATCATAATATCCGAGATGATCAGATCATAATAATCTTTTTCCAGGGCATCCAATGCTTCCTGCCCGTCGGCAACTCCTTTTACTGTATAACCATTTTTCAGCAGGACATGTTGGAAAAGCTGGCGGAGTTCCCGGTCATCTTCCGCAATGAGAATTTTAAACATTTTTACATCCCTATTCCTTGATCTTTTCGATATCCATGTTTTCAGGCAGAATACAGCTTAAAACAATGGATATGATAAACACAACAGCAACTACATTTTCCGCAAAAACAGACTGTATGATAGATGGGAAGATATCCCAGATTCCGCTCTCACTTGCTGTGGTAAATCCAATTCCTACAGCAAGGGAAAGAGAAACAATGGTAATGTTCCGCTGGGAAAAACCGCAGGAAGCGATCATCTGTACACCGGAAGTCAGAATGGAACCGAACATCATAATGGTACATCCTCCCACAACAGAATCCGGAAGTGAAGCGAAAAAGTTTCCGATAGGTGGCAGCAGTCCGGCCAGGATCATACATACAGCTCCTGTCATAATGGTGAAACGGTTTACAACCTTTGTCATGGCAACCAGTCCTACATTCTGTGAGAAGGATGTTACCGGAGGACAGCCGAACAGGGAAGAGATCGTGGAAGCATAACCATCACAGGCAAGAGAACCTGAAATTTCTTTTCCGGTGATCTCACGGTCCAGTCCGGAAGAAACAAGTGCGGAAGTATCGCCGATGGTCTCCGCCGCGGATACCAGGAAGATAATGCAGGTGGAAACAATGGCTCCCGCATGGAATTCCGGTTTTACAGGAAACAGATGAGGAAGGGAAATAAGTCCTCCGGATAAGATGGAACCAAGGTCGACTTTTCCCATAAAAATGGCAATGATGTATCCGACTACCAGACCGGCAAGTACAGATAACTGTTTCAGATATCCTTTGCTGAGAACATTCCAGAGCAGACACACAGCAAGTGTAATAGTACCAAGAAGCAGGTTTTGTGCAGAGCCGAAATCTTCATTATATCCGCCGCCAAAAGATCTGGCTCCTACGGTAAACAGTGAAAAGCCGATAGAAGTTACTACAGAAGCGGCCACTACCGGTGTGATGATCTTCCGCCAGTATTTTGCAAGAAGGCCAAGGGTTCCTTCCATGATACCGCCGATCATAACCGCACCGATCACGGCAGGATAACCGTAATTGGCCGCAACGGTACTTAAAACAGTGACAAAGGTAAAACTGACTCCCATTACAACCGGAAGTCTGGAACCGATCTTCCATATGGGGTAAAGCTGGATCAGTGTAGCGATTCCGGCCACAAACATGGCATTCTGGAGCAGAATTGCGATCTGTGCCTGGGTAAGAGCAGGCTGGGCTGAGGTTGCGATCAGTGTGATCGGTGTCAGGTTTGAGACAAACATGGCAAGGATGTGCTGAAGCCCAAACGGGATCGCCTTGGCAATGGGGACGGTTCCGTCCAGCTTGTAAATGTTGTTGATGCTGCTTTGCATTCTTTTAAATTCTCCCTTCTATTATAAGAAAAAGTTACGGAACAATCATAACACAGGTTTGTTGCGGAAACCAGACGGATTTTGATGAATAAATGTAATAATAGATGAAATATATCGACTTATGAATATTTATGCACGAAAAAAAGAAATACCCTCTTGCATTTTCGGAACTTTTACTGTAGAATTATTAACCAGGTAAACACAAATGTATGCCATACCCGAACACTGATTACGAAGATGTAACCAATCTTAACTGTATCAGTGTTTTTTAATATACAATGGGGAAATGAGGAAAAGATTATGGAAAAAAAGCATGAAATGATGAGTCTGGAAGACTCCGAACAGCTGAAAGGCAGAATGAAATTCTTTGAGCAGGAGCTGATGAAGCATCATCACATCGATCCCAATCTCTACGTGGAATACGATGTAAAAAGAGGTCTTCGTGATTCCGCAGGTAAAGGTGTTCTCACAGGCCTTACCGAGATTTCTGATGTTACCGGCTACAAGCTGGTCAATGGCAGACGTATTCCGGCGGACGGTGAACTGTATTATCAGGGAATTAATGTACAGGACATTGTAAATGGCCTGAAGGACAGACGTTTTGGCTTTGAGGAGACAATTTATCTTCTGATCTTTGGTAAACTTCCAAGTAAGGAAGAACTTTCCAGATTTCTGGAACTTCTTTCCGATATGGAAGATCTGGGAGGACGTTTTGTCCGTGACGTTGTCATGAAAGGAACCAATGCCAATATTATGAATGCCATGGAGCGCTGCGTTCTTGCTCTCTATACATATGACGATAACCCGGAAGATATTTCCGTAGAAAATGTACTCCGCCAGTCTCTGGAACTGATCGCCAAGCTTCCTGAAATTGCGGTTTACTCCTATCACGCATATCGTCATTTCCGTAAAGACGAGACGCTCTTTATCCGTAATCCGCAGAAGGGACTTTCTCTTGCCGAGAATATTCTTCTGATGCTTCGTCCGGATGGCAAGTATACAGAGCTTGAGGCCAAGGTTCTTGATATCGCACTTGTCCTTCATGCAGAGCATGGTGGTGGTAACAACTCTACCTTTACCACACATGTAGTAACTTCTTCCGGAACAGACAGCTACTCTTCCACTTCTGCTTCCATTGGATCACTGAAAGGACCGCGCCATGGTGGTGCCAACCTGAAAGTCCAGAACATGTTCACAGATCTAAAAGCCAATGTAAAAGACTGGGAAAGTGAAGAAGAGATCACAGCATATCTCCAGAAGATCCTGAATAAAGAAGCATTTGACCATGCAGGTCTGATCTATGGTATGGGACATGCAGTTTATACACTCTCCGATCCGCGAGAAGTGATCCTGAAGCGTTTTGCACAGGCTCTCGCAGAGGAGAAAGGTATGACAGAGGAATTCAAGCTCTACGATAAAGTTGAGAGCATTGCCGGCAAGCTGATCATGGAACACAGAAAGCTGTTTAAGAATGTCTGTGCAAACGTGGACTTCTACAGTGGATTTGTTTATACCATGCTTGGTATCCCGGAAGAACTCTTCACTCCGATCTTTGCCATTGCACGTATGCCGGGCTGGAGCGCACATCGTCTGGAAGAGTTGATCAGTGCCAACAAGATCATTCGTCCTGCTTACAAATATGTGGGACATCATACAGATTTTGTACCGTTTGATGAGAGATAAATAAAAAAATGATAAAAGCAGTGGAGATTTCTGTCTTATTTAAGGTGGAAAGCTCTGCTGTTTTTTGTTCTCTTGATTTACAGAAAAACAGGATCATAACTTTACATAATATATTTTATGTAAAGTAAATGTTTGGATCGTTTTTATAAATTATTTTTATAAATTTCTACAAAAAAACAAGGCTTTCCGCGTAAGACCGGATTGCCTTGTTTTTTTTATGGAATGTTCGTTTATTATTTATTTCCTATCGAAAGCTCTTCAGCCAGTTCACCAGGGAATCATGCCAGATGTTATCGTATACCGTCTTTTTCATCTGGTCATCTACAGAGCCGTTTCCTGCCATTTTTGCAAGGATGGCAGCCTGAAGTTCGCCTACGGTCATCTCTTCCGGTGTTTTGTTTGGATTCGGGGTAACAGTTTCGGCTGTTTCCTGTGAGCTGGAAGGTTCTGTTTCCGGAGTGGACGAAACATCTGATGGGTTTGCTGTATCGTCAGAATCTTTATCTGTATTTGCGGCTGTTGAAGCCTCTGCTTCCTGAGCAGTTTCTGCTACAGTGCCATTTTCGTCCGCCGGCTTCTCTTCTGTCTCAGATGCAGTATTTTCTTCTTTTGCTGCAGCCGTTTCCGGAACTTCAACCTGTACTGGCTTGTATTCCGGCATATCTCCTGCAGGAAGCCAGATCTCACCGCTGTTTGCTGCAACACGAACGCGGATACGTCCACCCTGTGCGGAAACTTTCTGTCCGGTAAGTGCACCTACGTATTCCGGTGCGCTTCCTGTTGGAAGATTCATCTCTGCGTCGCTGTCATCGTTATTTACGGTAACGATCACGCGCATACCCTCCAGATCTCTTGCAAAAGCAAACTGACGGTTTGTAAGAGCCAGTTCTGCGTAGGAACCGTAGCTTAATGCAGGAGTTCCCTGGCGTACTTTTCCGAGAGCTGCGATCAGAGCAGTACAGGGGTTCTTTGTTGTGGCTTCTTTGTAATCTTCAAGATCAAGTGCCGGACGTAAGCTTGCATCGGAAAATTTCTCTTTTTTTCCTTTGATCCCGAATTCAGATCCATAATAGATGCTTGGAACGCCAGGTAAAGTATAAAGAAGTACGTGTACCGGGGCAAAATGTGCCTTGTTCTGTAATTTGGTATGGATCCTCTCCACATCATGGTTGTCCACAAAATTGTAAAGATCCAGATCTCCCATATTCTGGAGATATTTTACTGTGTGGGCAATTTCAAAATAGTTGTGGTCATTATGACCGCTGTAAAGGGCTTTGTGAAGGGCATAGTTGGTTACACTGTGAAGTGTCTGACCGTTTACCCAGCGGCTGTAGTCTCCGTGGATTACCTCTCCCATCAGCCAGAAATCTTTTTTAACTTCATCGGCTGTGTGGCGGAGAATACGCATGAAATCAAAATCCAGAACATCGGCGGCATCCAGGCGGATTCCGTCAATATCAAACTCGGAAACCCAGAAACGGATTACATCGCAGATATAGTTCTGTACTTCCGGGTTGCGCTGGTTCAGTTTTACCAGAAGGTTGTATCCGCCCCAGTTTTCATAAGAAAAACCATCATTATATTCGGTATTTCCGCCGAAATTTACATTACAGTACCAGTTTACATATGGGGAATGCTCGCGGTTTTTCTGGATATCTTTAAAAGCAAAGAAATCGCGGCCTGTATGATTGAATACACCGTCGAAGATAACACGGATGCCCTTTTCGTGGCAGGCCTTTACAAAATTGGTGAGATCTTCGTTTGTTCCAAGACGGGAGTCCAGTTTTTTGTAATCGGTTGTCTCATAGCCATGTCCTACACTTTCAAAAAGCGGACCTATATATAAGGCAGTACATCCGATTTCCTTGATGTGGTCGATCCACGGCAGCAGTGTGTTCAGTCGATGTACAGGAGTTCCGTAATCGTTTTCTTTCGGAGCGCCTGTAAGTCCAAGTGGATAAATATGGTAGAAGATTGCTTCGTTGTACCAGCTCATAATATTACACCTCTGTTCTAAAAATTTGCAATTTCCTGATAATTAGAGAAATTACACAAATATCTTCTTTATAATACCAGATTATCATCATATAATCCAGAATAAATTAGTCAGTTTTTCAGCAGAAAATCCGGCAGATTGTCAACTGCCGGATCTTAAGCGGATCAGATAAGTCTCCCGGAAGGGACAGATATCCGATCAACAGAATGTTTATTCATCAAACTCCGCGGTAACGATAAAGCCACGTGGTGTATGTTCAATGCTTTTGATGATCCCCTCTTTGGATTTGATGCGGTCTGCGTTTCTGTAGCAGCCGGACATGGCTACGGCAGGTTCGATGATGTAGCTGTAGTTTGTGGCAGAGAGAAATTCGGAGATTTTTACCTTATCTCCTACCTGGATCAGCCCCTGTCTTTCCATTTTAAATTTTTCTTCTCGCATAAATATGCCTTCTTTCTGTATGAATATGCAGCATGAATATATCTGCAGATAATATTATACATGTAACCGAATCAAAGAGTCCCCTGCGAGTTGCGAATATCCGCCTGGCGGACTTTAAGAACCGGAGGGAATCCGTACCAGAAGTTTCTGTCCATCTTTTTCTACCACGGTAAGGATTGGGATATGTTTTTTTCGCAGTGCATGGACGAGTGGGTACAGAGAAAACATGGCATTGTCCGCAAAAACTGCTTCCGGCTTATATCTGAGGATTTCCTTCATCTGGATTTTTATATGGCTTTTCCATTCTGTTTTTTCCATGGAAAGCTCTCCATAGATCCCGTTTAATGTTAATTCCGGAAGCTGAGGAACCGGCAGATGCACGATCCTGGCAGAAGAAAGATCCGGAAGATTTTGAAGCAGCATGTCTGTCTCTTCATTTCCACCAAGGCTCACGATCACAGCTTCTTCATGAAACGCGGCAAGACTGCTCCGGCAGGCGAGAATGGAATCCTCAAGGGTTCCGCATGTCATGAGAAAACCGCCTTTGTGGCAGAAGATCGCACTTTCAAGGCCGGTTACCGAAGCCAGCTCCTCTCCTTCCAGGCCCAGCCAGGAAGAAGGAAAGCTGCATTTATAATTCATGGAATATTCTTTTTTCTGTGGCTGGATACAATAGCCGCCCCGGTTGGATGGAAAGATCACAAAAGCGATATTGGTTTCGGAAAGGCGCTTCTGGCAGGGAATAAATTCCGGAAGTACCAGGATATTGGTATTTTCTGCCGGAGTTTCACCGGAAGCCAGGGCTTCGGTGTGTTCTGCAAGAACTTCTTCCACTCGTCTGTCCGCACGCTCATTTCCAAGGTAACGCTCAAATTTATTTTCCAGGATCATGCCGGCGACACTGACTGCCTGGAAAAATGCCTCGTCATTGCTGCCTTTGGAATCCCATCCAGGATTAAAATTGCCGATGAGCGTGGCAAGTTCGTTTTTTTCACCGGTATTGTCATTGATATCCAATGGCTGGACAAAGGATTCATCGAATTTCTGTGCCAGCTCCTCACCGAGGATTTCCGGCCCGAGTTTTTCCCAGAGAAGACCAAATGCCGCATAGGGAACGCCGTTGTCACGGATACGGCTGTCTTTCTGGTGGTGGTCATACTGCCCTCTTCCAATATCAAAAACAAGACCTTCATAATTTTCCGGAACAATGTTTCCACGTGCGATGGTGATCTCAGGATTCAGATATAAAAGCAGTGCGGCAGAAAAAACATCGTCTGCATGAAATTTTCCGCTGTGGGTAAATGCGGATGCATTTTTCTGTTTAATTTTTTCCAGTAAATGATTCATATGAAACGCTCCTGTGTGTTTATTCTGCCATTCAGTATACCACAGAAATGAAGAATAAACAAAGCCTCCTCACTGGAAGCTTAAATAAGCACTCCATGAGAAGGCATAAATTTCAGATATTTACCGGGATCTGGATTTCCGTAACAAATTTATCGGTATTGTTTGTAATTCCATAATCGATCAACGTGGTTTCTCTGGAAAATCCGGTGATACAGAGTTTTTTCTCTTCAATGTATGCAAGGAGTTTCTGATAATAAGCCGGTGCTTCCCTGTGGCTTCCGCAGAAACGGATGGTTACGCAGGTCTGTCTGGGAAAAGTTTCCGTTTCTCCGTCATATCGGTCTTCCTGATCCAGAAGAAGAAAGATCCGGTCGTAATCCTGAAAAGATTTTTGGGAAAGCTGTTCTTTGGAGATCCCGATTCCGATCTTTCCCATAAAAACCAGAGATTCCTTCTGATTTTCTACCAGTTTTCGGATGGAATTCTCAAGATCCAGATATGTTTTCGGATGCAGGGAATCCCGGAGCCAGACAACGCGGCTTTCGGGAATTTCGACAGTTTGGATCACATCAAGCCTGGAATTCATGGCATCCCGGAGCTGTTCCAGGCGATGGTCGATCTTTCGGGAGATCAGCTCCAGCTCTTTTTGCTTCCTTGCGATCACTTCTTTCTGATGGACCAGCTTTTCTTCGATCACATCGGTATCACGGTTATCCAGAAAAGCTTTGATCTGGGCGAGTGGAAAATCCAGGACTCTGAGATAACGTATGGTGTTGAGAAGCTCAAACTGTCTGGTGCCATAATACCGGTATCCAGTGTCCGGGTCTGTATATTCCGGTGTTAAAAGACCAGCCTGCTCATAGTGGCGGAGAGTCCCCATACTGATATGGAACATTTTGGCTACTTCTCCGATAAGAAATAATTTTTTATCTTCCATTGGAATCTCCTTTGCATCTGGATACAGGACCAGGACCGGCATGGTGTTTCAACCAGAAATAGGCGATCAGGCAGATCAGAACCGAAAGCAGAGAACCTGCCGGCGCTGCCATTCCCATAGGGAACAGCGTATGGGGAAAATATCTGGAAGCCAGATAAGATCCCGGGATACGGACCAGAATAATGGCAATGATATTGTGGATAAAACCAATATAGGATTTTCCATATGCACAGAAATATCCGGTAAAGCTGAAATGGATGCCTGCAAAAATGCAGTCCCAGATATAGGAATGGATATACTGAGTGCCAAGAAGTACGACCGTGTCATCTCCGGTAAATGCCTGAAGGATATGTGGAGCGGTAAACTGAACGATCAATGAGATAATGATTCCGTAAACACTTGTGATCAGGATGCTGTACTGGAGCGTTTTTGCCGCACGGTCATGCTTCCTGGCACCGATATTCTGAGCAGCCAGAGCAGAGACCGCAGCCAGCATGGAAGACGGAACCAGAAAGACAGCGCTGATCACTTTTTCCACGATACCAACAGCAGCTGCGTCATTTAATCCCCTGTGATTGGCGATCACCGTGATCACAATAAATGCAACCTGGATATATCCATCCTGTACAGCTACCGGGATTCCGATTTTCAGGATCTGCGTCATCACATGAGGATCCGGGCGGAAATCTTTTCCTGTAAGATGGATTCCGGTTTCTCTGTGGCGAATGAATATCAGGGCAATGATCACACTGAGAGTTTGGGCAAGTGTGGTTCCAAGGGCTGCTCCGGATGGTCCCATATGGAAAAAGCCAATGAAAACGTAATCCAGTACAATATTGGCAGCACAGGCAATGGCCACAAAATACATGGGAGTTTTGGAATCACCAATGCCACGGAATATGGAGCTGATTATGTTATAAGCTGTAATAAAGGGAATTCCGATAAAACAGATGATAAGATATTGTGTGGTACCTGTCACCGCTTCTGTCGGGATACCGATCAGTACAACAATGGGCCTGACGAGGAGAAGAAGCAGGAGCGTAAAAAGAATGGAAACAGCCATGAATAATGTGACCGTGTTTCCGATAGCTCTGGCTGCGTCCAGCTTCCTGTCTGCGCCGACAGCCCGGCTGATGGTAACGGTTGCGCCCATGGCCAGTCCTACAATAATGACTGTTAACATATGCATGACCTGGCTTCCGTTTGATACAGCAGTGATGGCATCAACATGGTCAAACTGTCCGATGATAAAAAGATCTGCCATTCCGTAAAGTGTCTGAAGAAAATAAGATAACAGGTATGGCAGGGCAAAGTACACAATAGTTTTAAAGATATTTCCGGTTGTAAGATTTTTTTCCATGATTCTCTTTTGTCTGATCGGTCGGATGTATTAGCCGGATGGCAATATTCCCGGTCAGATAACCTCCCGGATATAATTTAAACCTTATAACGGTTGTAATGTCAATGCTTTTTTGCGTGATTTACCATATGAGGAATCGGCTTGCAATCAAGAGGATATTCGCAATCCGCATTCGCTACTTGCTCATAATCGAATAACTGTGAAGCAGTTATTCGATTAAAAAAGGAATCTGCCCTGCGACAGATCCCTTTAAAATTTACGTTCTTTTATGTTTTATGTACAAAATAGGACGTTCATATTCAATTTTATTATAATGCGCAGATAATCTTATCCTGATATGCTGCCGGAACTTCTTCTTTATCCAGAGACATACTGATAATAAAGGAAACTTTGAAGGTTTCACCGATGGCACTTAACTGATCCAGTGTTCCGGTTGCATCCTTTCCTTCAAGTTTGGCTGTTGTAAGGAAGCTGTCCAGATATACCTGCTCCAGATCATGATCCTGAGAGAGGATACCACAGATAAATCCTACGAATTCATCCGCATTCTTAACCGGAAATCCGGAAACATCAATGAGGCGGACTTTGTTGTTCAGCTCATACATGTGCTTGGTGCTTTTGTCTAAGTAAACAATGCTGCCGCTGGCATCCTTCACAGCCCCGTTTACTTTGTCTAACAGTACTTTTGTTTTTCCTTTGCCTTTCTTTCCTACGATCAGTTCAACCATCCTGTTTTCCTCCTTAGACACATATAATAATTTTGAATAAAATTGCTATTGATATGTTTCAAATTATAGTGCATTGTGAATAAAATTGCAAGGGGTTTTTGAAAGAATCTGGTAAATTTTCATCAAACATTATTGTTCTCTCTCATTTTCCATCTGCGCTTTTGCTTTTCTCCCGATCCGGGCGGTACTGTTCATGATACTGGCGCGGGTAACCTTGTCATTTCCGTATTTAAGTCGGATAGAATCCAGGGCTGCATCCAGTTTCTGGCGGCGTTCTTTTTCCCTGGTATCTTCAAAGAATGATAATTGTTCAAAGGAGTCGTCGGTAAGTCCGGTAAGTGATACCCCCAGAAGACGCAGCGGCTGTCCTCTCCAGGATTCTTCAAAAAGCTTTCGGGCGTGGAAATAAATTTCGTCGGTGATGTCTGTGGCGTTTTTCAGTTTCATCTGGTGTGATCTGTTCTGGAAATCCAGCGTTCGAAAGGTTACAGAGATGCAGGTACATTTTTTCTTTTTGCGGCGCATACGAGCAGCAAGGACATCGCATTGTTCCAGAAGGATTGGAAGCGCCTGCTCCATGGATACCAGATCATCATTAAAGGTTGTTTCCAGACTGAATCCCTTAGCTTCATCTGGTTTCATTTTTACCGGGGAGTCATCCAGACCGCGGGCGTACCGGTATAACTGCTGTCCTGCTTTTTCACCCAGAAGTGCCTGGATCTTGGGCTTTTTCTCATGGGCAAGATCACCGATGGTTCGTATACCCGCCTCCTTAAGCTTCTTTTCAGAGGATTTTCCAAGGAAAAGAAGATCTCTTACGGGAAGTGGCCACATTTTTACAGGGATCTCTTCCGGGAACAGGGTGTGTACTTTATCCGGCTTTTCAAAATCTGAGGCCATTTTTGCCAGCAGTTTATTGACAGAGATGCCGATATTTACAGTGAATCCCAGTTCGGTCCGTATCTTATCTTTCAGCTCATGGGCAGTTACAATCGGATCCGGGTAAATGTAGGAGGTGCCAGTCATATCCAGAAATACCTCATCAATGGAAAAGGATTCCATCACAGGGGCATAGGATGCACAGATACTTTTGAAAGACCTTGAATATTTATCATAAAGCTCAAAATCTGCCGGAACGGATATCAGTTCCGGGCATTTACGAAAGGCCATAGCCATTGGTTCTCCTGTCTGGATCCCGTATTTTTTTGCAGGGATGGATTTGGCAACTACGATGCCGGTCCGTTTTCTGGGATCTCCACCAATGCAGGAAGGAATTTCCCGAAGATCCGGAAGCCCCTGCTTTACTCTTCGGGTAGCTTCCCAGGAAAGGAAGGCGCTGTTTACATCAACATGAAAAATCAATCGTTCCATACATACTTCTTCTTTCAATCATGATCAAGTAAATCTGAATTGTGAATATCCGCCCGCAATTGCTTAAATAACATCCGATATTCGTCTTCCACTTCCTGGAAAGGACGGACTGTATAATCTATGGGAACACAAACCGATGGTTTGGGCTGCGGCGGTTCTTCGTTGAGAAGAAATTTCAGATCATACCAGAGAAGATCATTATCAATGTTTTTCAGCTGTTGCTCCTCTTTGGCAGAAAGTCCGGTGCCCAGATATTTTTCATATATGATGCAAAGAAGCTTTTCTTCCTGTCGCTGATATTTGGGAAGGCTTTTTTTAAACGGTCTGGGAACATCAGACATATAGCATTCACTGGCATCATGAAGAAGAGCTGCCAGTGCAAGACGTCTTGGCAAGCCACGGGCCATGGCTTCCTTTGCACAGAGGATACAATGCTGTCCTACGGAAAAAAAGGTCTTTACATGGCCATTTCCGCGGCATAAAAGAGAAAGGGCATGTGCGATATCATCTATGCAGATCCGTTCTTTTTCAGGTTGTGTGGGATCAAAATGTTTTCCCGTATAAGTGGTGATACAGTTACTCATGAAATATCCTGCCTTTCTGTGTAAAATACTCGATGGCTACATGGAAATCAATCTTATTGTTTATTATAAACACGAAGGGAAAATGTGTCTACACTGCCCAAAAATAAATTTCATGAAAAACAACAACAGGTTTACAAATACGACTGGTTCTGTGCTATAATACAAAAAAATGACAGGGAGACTGACGTCTATGAAACATATGGAAGAAATGAAGATCGCCGGACTTGCCATGGCATTATGTATTGTAATGCTTGGGATTTATATTGTGGTCCCCAAAGATGGAAACATTTCTCATCTTACGGCAATTCCGGATAACAACGCAGCGGAGCCCGTTCCTGACTCAACTTCACAGGGATCCGTAGATGCAGATTCTGACAGTGCTGATTTTCCAATCTATACGGAAGACAGTTATTACAGTGGATCGGATGATTCCGATGATAACACAGATACCGGTGATCCAGATACCGGAGACGACGGAAATTACGATCAGGGATATACTCCTGATGACGGGAACGTTAATGACACTTCTGATCCAGATACTTCACAGGGAGATGATACAGGAGATACTGGTGATGTTGTTGATGATGGTACGGATACCGGTGACAATTCTGATTCGGAACTGGATGACAGTAGTTCCGGAGATACCGGAGATGATACCGTAGAAGTCTACTGATCTTCAGAAAACACATGCATAAATAAAAAACAGGTACGCTTCATGAGCAGGTTTGACCAACTCACAGCGTACCTGTTTTTTTATCTGCCTGACAGATGAATCTTATTGTCTGGTTCAGATACTTTTTTTCTTCAGATTAATGTAATCAATGATCAGCTGAGCAGATTGTTCGATGCCCACAAGACCGGTATCAATAGACAGCTGATACTGGTTCGAATCACTCCAGGAGGTATTGGTGCAGGATTTATGGAACTGCTCTCTTTTTTTGTCTGTTTCCCGGATCTGTTTTCGTGCTTCTTTATCAGAAACATGGTCGCGCTCCATAATACGATGTACCCGATGTTCCATATCTGCATGGAGATAAACAGTGGTGACATCTGGCATATCCTGATATATGATATTGGCACATCGTCCGATCATAACAACAGATTTTCCTTTGGTAAGTTCCCGTACCAGGCTGAATGAATTCGTCATTGGATTTCTTTCACCATAATTCATTGCGATGGAATATAACAGGCTGTTTACCGATTTTTCATCAAAGAAATCGCTGTTTTCCTCGAATTTACCGATTTTTTTTGATTCTTCCAGAAGCTTCTTTTTGTCATAAAGCTCCAGTCCCAGTTTTTCTGCCAGCAGAACACCTACACGGTGCCCGCCACATCCACATTGTCTGTCAATTGTAATGATCATTGCCTTGTCCTCCTTATGATGTAATGATTTTCTGTCAGTTGATATTCTGAAGCAATGATGTCATTTCCTGATACAGAACATCTTTGGAAGATGCACCCATAACAATGGAAATAAAAGGCTTTCCGTAAGCATTCTGGCTTAAAAGAGCCAGACAGTTTCCTGCTTTATCCGTTGTTCCTGTTTTTCCACCGAGGATGGTGACATCCTTCGGTGTTGTGGCCTCACCGGTAAGGTAATGGTCAGTAGCGGTTAAGGTAGTACTTGCATCTGAGCCATCCGAATGTTTGTAGGTAACTGTATAGGACGACATCTGCGTGATGTCTGTAAATTCCGGATAATTCAGCGCCTCTTTTAACATCAGATAGATATCATAAGGCGTTGTATAATGATTTTCGTCCTGAAGGCCATGAGGATTGGTAAAATGAGTTCCTGTGCATCCAAGCTCAGCGGCAAAACTGTTCATCATTTCCACAAATTTATCTGTGGAACCGCCTACATGTTCTGCAATGGCAGAAGCTGCATCATTGGCGGAATAGACCAGAAGGCAGTGAAGCAGCTGGTCCATGGTGACCTGGTCGCCTTCCATAAAACCTGCAACCTGTGACCCGGATTCCAGCGTAACATTTTCCTGGGAGATCGTTACGGTATCATCCATATTGCCGTATTTCAGAGCCAGCATTGCGGTCATGATCTTTGTGATACTGGCTGGATATACCTTATTGTAAGCACCTTTTGCATAGAGGACCTTTTTGTCACTGAGGTTCAAAAGAACACCGGACTGGTTATCATCCAGACTGACCGAGTCCAGAGGAACATCCTTGGTAACAACGCAGAGATTCTGAGCAAAGCCCTCTGCTCTCTGTTCCTCTTTTGAGACCAGTGTATTATCAAATTCGGAAAAGGCGTTGAAAGAATTAACCGGGGTGGAAAAATTCCCGCCTTTAAACATGTAGACTCCAAATCCCCCTGCTCCACACAGGACGACCAGCAGAAGAAGCAGAAGAACGGTATTGCGGATCTTTTTGCGGCGCATCCGTTTCATTCTGACTGATTGTGTTTTGCGCCTGGAGGGAACAGCTTTTGCAGATGGATCAGAAACTCTGTCTTTCCCAGCGGAAGCTGTGCGAGTTGCGGCTTTGGAAGACCGATGTCCGGGAGTACTTCCAGGACGTGCAGTTTTTTTCACAGTTTCTTTATGTGTCATAAATATTCCTCTTTCCGAAAGTAGGCATCCTTTTTCTGCTCTTTCTTCTGTAATTCTTTATTATATGCACTGCTCTGCAGTCCTACATTGAGAATAAGTCCCATACCAATGAACAGACTGATCAGAGAGGTAAGACCATAGCTTACAAAAGGCAGCGGAGTACCGGTATTAGGCGCAAGTCCGGTAGCAACACAGATATTGATAAAACTCTGTATGGAAACAATGCTTCCCACTCCACAACATATGATCTTTCCGGCAAGATCCTTGGCCCGAAGGCTCATCCGGATACATTCAAAAGTAATCAGAAACAGCAGCAGCACGATCAGAGTACAGCCAATAAATCCATATTGCTCTCCTGCCACTGCAAAAATAAAGTCTGTCTGATTCTCAGAAACAAAGTTTCCATCATTCACGGAAGTAACACTTGTGTCATTACTGAAAGCACGTCCTACAAGTTCTCCGGAGGCAATAGCTGTTTTTGAGTTGTTCTGCTGTTCAATATCATCCGCATATTCTTCGTTCTCCGGATACAGGAACGACATAATACGGTTTCTCTGATAATCCTGAATCAGTTTCTGATCCGGCTGTACAACAATCGACAGAAAAATAATTGCAAGAGGAATTGCAATCAGAGCCGCTCCTCCGATAATTTTGTAACTGAGTCCTGCAATATAGATCAGAATACAGAACAGAATTACTATAGTAATTGTATTTTTCATATCTGGCTGTACATAGATCAACATTAACGGAATTACCAGAAGAACTGCTGACTGTGCCAGAGTTTTCAATGTATTCAGATCATCTTCGTGATCCATGAAAAATTTTGCAAAAAACAGGATAATGATGATTTTAGATAACTCTGTCGGCTGGAAGCGAATAAAACCAAGATCCACCCATCTTGCTGCGCCGTTGGCACTTGAGCCGAAGAAACGAACCGCCAGAAGCATTACAATATTAAAACCATACATGATCCATTGAAAATTCAGCAACCAGGAGTAGTCCATCAGTGAAAGAAGCAGCATAAAGACTACTCCAATGATTACACCCAGAAGCTGACGGGTGCGAAGATAATCGGCAGCTGTTCCTACAAGATGGATTCCAATAAAGCTGATCGCCAGAAGAAAAACTACCAGACGAAAGTTGTAAAACCGCAGCTTATACTGTTTAATCATAAATTATGCATCCCTTTTCTTAAGTACAGGTATGACAGCATGCAGAACAGGTGGTTCCTGTGAAATCTGTATGGTCACCCTTGTTTCATCAATTACAACGTATTTTTTTACGGTATGTATGAGGTCATTCCGCAAAAGTTTCATCATCTGTGGAGAGCAGTCTATGCGTTCCGATACAAGAAGAAGTTTCATTCGGTCACGGGCATAACCTGCGGAGCGTTTTTTTTCGGAGAAAAACCGCATATTTATTCCTCCCTCTGTGATGAAAAGATAATCTGGCAGTGCTTATTTATCTGCGAAAAATACTGCCAAGCCGTTGGAATACACTGCTTTTTCGCCGGACGGTAGTATAGGGAACATCTTCTCCAATAAGTCGTCGACAGATATTGCGGTATTCCTCCTCTGCCTGTGAATTTTTCCCAGACAGTGGTTCACCCTGATTTGTGGAAATTACAATCTGTTCATCATCAAGAATGGCACCGATCAGATCTACAGCAAGGATTTCCAGGACATCTTCTACTGACATCATATCTCCTTTTGCGATCATTTCAGGCCTGAGCCTGTTGATAATCAGCCGGATATCCCGAA
Source organism: Blautia sp. MCC269 (assembly GCF_018785655.1). Taxonomy (NCBI): domain Bacteria; kingdom Bacillati; phylum Bacillota; class Clostridia; order Lachnospirales; family Lachnospiraceae; genus Blautia; species Blautia sp. MCC269. The sequence continues at coordinate 125,606 of NZ_WQQE01000003.1, forward strand.
TCCCTCCGGATTCCAGCAAACCTATGATACGATCTGCATCACGGATTGCGGAAACCTCCGGAGTTGTTACCACAAGGGCACGATCTGCACCGGCTACCGCATTTTTAAATCCCTGTTCAATTCCGGCAGGACAATCCAGAAGAACATAATCAAATTCCTCCCTGAGATCGTCCGTAAGCTTGATCATCTGTTCCGGTGATACAGCAGTCTTGTCCTTTGTCTGTGCAGAAGGAAGAAGGTACAGATCCTGATGCCGTCTGTCACGGATCAGAGCCTGTTTCAGGCGACAGCTTCCATTGATGACATCTACCAGGTTATAAACAATACGGTTTTCAAGTCCCATAACAACATCCAGGTTTCGAAGTCCGATATCCGTATCCACAACAGCAACCCGTTTTCCCAGGGCCGCCAGCCCGGTCCCGATATTTGCTACCGTAGTGGTTTTACCCACGCCGCCTTTTCCGGATGTAATGACAATGACCTCACTCATATTTTCTGATTCCTCCCATTAAAATGTTCCACACTTCTGGTATCCTCATAAAGTCTGTTTAGTCATTCGATACATTACTGGTGTCGCTTGCGGCATAACCAGTGAGAATGGTGCTTTCATCTGCAAGTCCGAAAATGTATTTAAAAATATCATTAGCTGCAAGGCAGGCATTACCGGATGCATATCCGTTTGCGATTCGAACGGATATTGCGTATTTCGGTTCGGAAACCGGAGCATATCCCACGAAAAGAGCATTATTTGGATGATAGTAATCAATTTCGGCAGTACCGGTTTTTCCGGCAACTTCCACACCAAGTCCGTTAAACTGATCATGAGTCTGCACTACACGGTACATACCATCATGGATATCATCCCATATATTGCTGGAAATGTCCAGCTGTCCCTCTGTTTCAGAAGGATATTCCTTGATCAGTTTGCCCTTGGAATCTGTTACACGGTCCAGCAGAGAAAGCTTGTAGATCGTACCGGATGTAGCGATCGTTGAAGCATATCTTGCAAGCTGGCTGGTGGTAAACATATTCGTACCCTGTCCCATATAGGAAGGAACTGCGTTTTTGTCTGAAATCTGAGGAGAAGCTTCAGAAATTTCAATGCCAGTTTTTTTGTCGAGTCCCATAAGGGATGCATACTTCTGAAGCATACCAAGACTTCTTGCTTCAGAAAAGTTTCCTTCGGAATCTTTTCCAAGTTCAAAACCGATCGTACTGAAAAATACGTTACAGGACTGCTCGATCGCTCCACGGATATCCAGAGCTCCGTGCCCCTGTTTATTCCAGCAGTTGATCGGTGGTGTTACAAGATCGAAACTTCCTGTACATTCAATATAAGTACCGTCATCGATAACACCTTCTGACATGCCTGCAACGGTAGATAATATCTTCAATGTAGAACCTGGAGCCGTTCTCTGCTGTGTTGCCTTATTAAAAAACGGACTAGAAAGATCAGTTGATAATTTGGCATAATAATCAGTATCCATATTATTGGTCAGTCTGTTATTATCATAACCAGGATAGGAAACGCAGGCAAGAACATCTCCACTTGTAGTATCAGTAATAACAGCAGAAGCAGAACATGGTGCCAGTGCAAGCTGAGCTGGAGTGATCTCAAGACTGGCAATCTTTCGATACATAAAGGTATATGCATCCAGACCTCCGGAAAGCATTGTCTGATACAGCTCATCTTCTTTGGAAAGAACTCCCTGTTCATACAGAACAACACAAAGTTCTTCACCACTGATGGTGTCTTCCTGAAGCATATATTTGTACAGAAGCTTGGAGAATCCGGTATCTGTCTTCAGATAGTCGATAATATAATTTGTCAGTGCCTGATAGATTTCTTCAGAATCCAGATATTCATTAGAAGTGGAAATCTGAGAAATATCAATCCAGTTCTGACTGGCAGCATAATTCAGATAATCTTTCAAACTGATGCTCTCATCATTTTTCCATGCTTTATATGTTTCATCAGAGGTATCAATGGAATCACTTTTCAGTATGTTTAATGTGTTTGTTAAAAGATCATCACAGATATAGGTAAGATATTCCTGCATTTGTGAGTCTTCGTCTTTATATGCCGGAGGATTATCTCCTGTCAGCCTGTTACTTATTGTATCAAAAACCTGTTGCTGTTTTTGCTGAAATTTGGCATATAAATTTTTTTCTGTATCGGATGCATCATCGTTACTGAATTTATTGATATCAATAACGCTGTTGGCAATAAGAGCATTATATACAGAGTAGATTGGAATTGTGATTTTACTTGCGTCTTTCTCTGCTTCATAATCAAAACTCTTATCAGGGGTCAGTTTGGAAAGAACAATACCGGCTACACGCTGCTCAAGAATCTGGTAAATACTCTTCTGCCAGTCAGAATCAATGGTGAGATACACATCGTTTCCGGCTATTGGCTCAACAGTTTTGGAATTATCAATATCAAGAACTTTTCCAAGATTATCAACTGTAACGGTTTCTTCACCGTCTTTTCCCTGAAGCTGAAGTTCCATATACTGTTCAATCCCGGCTTTTCCGACAATGGCATCATTGGAATAATCTGGATTATCTTTCCGAAGAGTTTCCAGTTCTTCAGAAGAAGCCTGACCGGTATAGCCAAGAATCGGTGCCATACTCTCATCTTCCACATATTGCCTTGTGGAATCTTCCACAATATCAATTCCCTGAAGTGCGGATTGATTTTCTTTTATGGCAGCAACTGATTTTTCGCTGACATTCGTTGCAATCGTTACCGGCATGTATTTTTTGAAACTGTTCGTATTCAGCTGATAGCGCATGATCGCAATTTCAAGGATTTCCTGTTTGGTAAGCTCTTTGGGGAGAGAATGCGCTGCCAGCTCTTCGTCAGTATAGGCATCTTTTCCGTAGAGTACAATGGAAAATCCATTGCTTCCTGTAAGATAATCCATCATTTGTGCTGCAGTTGCGTTTTTCTGCTCATCACTCAGATTATCAATCTGTGCTTCACCATAAACATCTGCACGAAAACGGTTCAGAGTAAAACCTTCCTCCACATCGAAAGCATAATCACCGTGATCATTAACAATAATATGAAAATTGTCGGCCAAACTGTCCCCGTTTTTGGAGAGAATCTGCAATACCTGGTATGCGATACCATTTAATGCCAGATTTTTTTCACGTGTGCTGTTATATGTTCCACTATCTTCAAAAGTAACAGAATAGGCAAGAACATTGGAAGCTACAACAGTGCCGTTTCGGTCATAGATATTTCCTCGTGTACTTTTGATCACACGTGTTTTTGTGGTACGTGTCTGAAATTTACTGATATAGTCTTCTCCCTGTATGATCTGCAGGCTGAAAAGCTGCCGAACAAGAACAGATGAAAGAAAAACAAATACGATCACAAGAACAGTAGTACGTTTCAGACGGATTTTTTTGATGATTTTTTTTATTTTAATTCCCAAATAGACTCACTTTCTTTCCTTACAGTATCCATTAAGTGGTAGTTGATCCAGTAAAATATCCGATATACGATAATTGTGAGAAAAACCGTATAAACAATCTCGGGGATAATAATTCTGTATATGTAGGTCAAAAATCCAAGTCGGCCCCGGAGAAGAAACTGAAGGCCGTATACAGACAGATTATAAAGAAGATCTGTTCCTGCTACAAGAAAAAGCGGAACTTTCAGATCATCATCATAAAAGCTGCGGAATGCGTAGCCGCTGATATATCCTGCATACATATAAATCAGCGCATAGAAACCAAACAGTGATCCGTAAAAAAGATCAATAAAAAGTCCTGAAAAAAATCCTGTCCAAAGTCCGACTTTTCTTCCGCGCATCAATCCCATGGCTACACACAGGATCAAAGGCAGGTTTGGCGTAATGGAACCAATGGAAATGTAATCCATTATTGTACATTGCAGGAGAAAACAGACAATAATGGTAATAAATAATACTATTTTATTTTTCATTGGACGCATCCTCCGTTTTGTCTATTGCGTCCTGTTTATTGACGGTAATGACAAACACATCTTTCAGATGGCCGAAATCAACGGGTGTAACGATCGTACCTGTTTTTGTCAAGTTATTGGGATCCTGTTGGATTTCGCTGACATAACCGATAAACAGTCCTTCCACGTATTTTTCGCTGATATTTGAAGTGACAATACGTTCTCCCACGGTTACTTTGTTATCCTGGTCATAGAGCTGTTCAAAACTCAGTTTTCCCTCATCGATCAGCTCCAGATCTCCGGTAACAACGCAATTATCAGAAGTGCTGACAGCCATGGCACTGACATTACTGCTATCATCAATAATGGAACGAACGGCAGCCCATGATGGGCCAACTTCCGTGACGATCCCGACAAGTCCTTTTCCTGCAATTACGTTGTTGTCAACATGGATTCCATCATTAGTACCTTTATTGATCATAAATGTATCGTACCAGTTGCCTGGATCTTTGGAGATGATCCTTGCCGCAACTTTTGGATAATCAGTGTATTCCTGATCAAGATTATAAAGTTCTTTCAGCCTGGTAAGTTCTGTCTGATCCTGGATCAGGATATTATTCTGTTCGGTAAGACTGTTGATCTGATTTTTAAGTTCCTCGTTTTCCTGAAGTACGTCCTGCTTATCACGAAGACTGTTTTTTACATCTCCGAACATATTACTGACACCGGAAATGCCCTTTTCAAAGGGAACAACCAGAAATCCGGCCACATTCTGCAGAGGTGCTGAAGTTGTTCCGGAAGCTGCGGTAGCAACAATACAGCTTCCACAGAAAAGTGTCATGATTACCAGAAGATGTTTGCTTTTTAAATTAAAATGAAAACGCACTTTTTTTCGGATGTTTTTCATTATATATGCCCCTTTACAGTTTTTTCTGCTTTACAGGCTGTGCCCATCTGCGCAGTTCTCTGTCGTGAATGATCTTTTCCAGTCCATGTACAGCAGAAGTTTCGTACAGATCAGAAAGATTAAAGGCAAATCCTGTATAACTTGCCAGATAGTTGTCGATATATGGAAGTCGAGTACTGCCACCGGTAAGGTAAATTCCCTCTTTTGCAATATGATAGGCAATCTGTGGTGGTGTACGTTCCAGAAATGTTTTCATTTCTGCCGCGATCTGATTTACGCAATTGGTGATTCCCTCATTAACAACATAGGCGGAAACAACTTCTTCTCTGGGAAGTCCGGAAACGCTGTCGATTCCTACAACTTTCCGGGCTTCCTTTTTCTGGTCGTTAAGCCGTCCCATGACTACTTTCAGGCGTTTGGCCGTACGTGTTCCGATCTGCAGATTGTAATGTTTACGAATCTCACTGCAGATGGATTCATTCATCTGCCGGCCTCCAAGAGGGATCTTACGGCTTATGATGATCTTGCCATCTGTAAGGATTGAAAATTCTGTACTCTGTGCACCAATGTTTACAACCATACTGCCTTCATTTTTTTCAAGATTGATGTTCATGGCTACCGCATCTGCAATCGGAGATTCTACCATGAAAACCCGGTTTTTTCTAAGCCAGTGTCCATTGACCAGATGATAGTAGGCTCTTTTTTCAATGGCCGTCATATCAAGAGGAACCGAAAAAAACATATCCGCACCAAGGCCGGATGTATGATCGATCTTTTTCAACATGCTGTAAAGTACGATTTCCTGTAATTCGAGATTCGCAAGCATTCCAAAAGCCATGGGAGAATCTACAGAAATATCCGAAGGTGATTTTTCAAACATTTCATAGGCCTCATTTCCAATAGCAAGGATTCGACGCCCCCGGTAGGCAACCATGTTTTTTTCTATGTAAGTTTTATTTCTGAAAAAAGAATAGACTTTTACAGAGCTGCTCCCCAGGTCTACCCCGTAATTATTTCTAAAAAGCATAAATCTGCCCCTTCACTTAATATACTCATCAAAAATCCCCTTTTCCCGGAAACTGATGTACCTGTGATCTCCAATGATAATATGATCCAACAGATGGATTCCAAGAAGCTCACCAGATTCGAAAACCCGTCTGGTGACTTCCAAATCGGCCTGACTGGGGGAAGGATCACCGCCTGGATGATTATGCACAAGGATCAAATTTACAGCATGATATTTTACAGCTTCTACAAAAACTTCTCTTGGAGTGATCAGTGTGGCGGTGGCAGTCCCACGGCTTAAAAGCTGCTCTCCTGTGAGATGATTATGTCCGTCCAGCATCATACAGTACAATAATTCCTGTTCTTCGTGACGAAGCTGTTCCATATAATATTTTGCAATTGTGACAGGATGCTGAAAAGACAGTTCCGGCTTCGCTGCAGCAGTTGCCATACGTTTGGAAAGCTCCCCGATGCATTTCAGCTGTATGGCTTTTACCTTGCCAATCCCATGGATCTTCATCAGCTCCGGTACAGAAGCATGAAACAGACCCAAAAGTCCGGAATGACCTGTTTGTTCCGATAAATTAAGGATTTTATCAGCCAGTGTCAGAGAACTTAATCCCTGTACGCCACAGCGCAGAATCACAGCAAGAAGCTCACGATCGCTTAAAGACTGTTCTCCCTCCCGAAGACATTTTTCATACGGGCGCTGATAATCTGGCATTTCCATTATAGTATCTTTCATATGATTTCCCTTTTCGCTCTCGAAGAAGGGTATGCAAAATTGCAGAAGTTATTTTAGCATAAAAAAGCAGGAATGTACACTCTATCCCGGAAATTTCCACTTTTTTCACATTTTATTTACAGGCAGGGCATAAATGGAAGCTACTGCTTCTGCCACTTTAATTCCGTCCATTGCTGCAGATGTAATGCCACCGGCGTAACCAGCGCCCTCTCCGCAGGGGTAGATTCCTTCTATATTGGAAGTGAGTTTTTTTGGTTCCCGCACGATCCGGACAGGAGAAGATGTACGGCTTTCTACTCCTTCCAGCAATGCATCCGGCCGGTCAAAACCGGAAAGTTTTTTTCCAAAAGCATGGATTCCGGCTTCAATGGAATCCCCGATCTCTTTCGGGAAAATGCTGCGGACATCGGTAAGTGTATAGGCTCCTTTGATACAGGGGCTCACATCTCCAAGTTTGATACTTTTCTTATGCGCACAGTAATCTTTGAAAAGCTGTACCGGAACTTTTCCGTTTCCGGCTTCCCAGGCAGCACGTTCCAGCTTTCGTTGGAGTGCGATTCCTCCAAGAACGCCTTCCTCCGGAAAATCAGAAGGATTTACTGTAACGATGATGGCACTGTTGGCATTACGGCTGTCACGTGCCTGGTAACTCATCCCATTTACTGCCAGCATGCCTTCCTCAGAAGAAGCATTTACCACATAGCCACCGGGACACATGCAAAAAGAATAAACGCCACGTCCGTTTTCCAGTGTATGGGTAACTTTGTAGCTGGCTGCGCCCAGGTAATCATTTTCCGGCTCTCCGTAAAGATCCTGGTTGATCATGGTCTGTGGATGTTCCACTCGTACTCCTACTGCGAAAGATTTTGGCTCCATGGAAAGATTGTGCTTGTTCAGCATGGCAAAAGTATCTCTGGCACTGTGGCCGGGAGCAAGAACGCAGATTTCTGCCGGTATTTCTTCTTTTTCATTGACGATGACAGCCGCAAGTTTCTGGTCACGGACCACCAGATCAGTCACTGTGGAACGGAATCGGAATTCCCCGCCCATTTCTTCAATCTGATGGCGCATAAACTGAACGATTCCCACAAGCTGATCCGTACCAAGGTGGGGTTTCTGCTGGTAAAGGATTTCAGATGGAGCTCCTGCTTCTACAAATCTGGAAAGGACTTCTTTTCCTCTTCCGTAGGTATCTTTTACCAGAGTATTCAGCTTTCCGTCGGAAAAAGTTCCCGCACCGCCTTCTCCGAACTGCACATTGGAATCCGGATCCAGGATGCCGTTCTTCCAGAAATTTTCTACAGTTTCCTGGCGTTTATCTGCTTCTTCTCCACGTTCCAGTACCAATGGACAGTATCCGGCTTTTGCCAGATACCAGGCGCAGAATAATCCGGCCGGTCCGCTTCCGATCACTACCGGTCGATGGGACAATGTTTCAGAACCAGGTGTCGGAAAATGATACTTTTTCTCTGCGGTTAACATAATGTTTTTATCGTGAACCTTTTTTAAAACACGGGATTCATTATCCACTTTAATGTCTACAGTATAGACAAATTTTTTGTCCTCTTTATGCCGGGCATCCAGAGATTGTTTTCGGATCTCATAAGTGAACGGCTGATTTCCAAGGTGAAGTGTTTTCGCTATTTTTCTGTGAAGCTGCTCTTCTGTATGGGTGATGGGAAGCTTCAACTGTGTGATCCGGATCATTGTTATTCCTCCTTTGCTGCCCAGATACCGGCGGTAGCTCCACTTGACCATGCCCACTGCAGGTTGTATCCACCGCAGGTGCCGTCAATATCAAGGAGTTCTCCGGCAAAATAAAGGCCTTTATGAAGTCTGGATTCCATGGTTTTACTTTGAACTTCAGAAGTATCCACGCCGCCGGAACAAACCTGTGCCTGTTCAAAAGAAAGGCTGTCTTTTACCGGAAGGCGAAAATCATTGATCCCATGGATCAGATCCTTCTGTGCACATAAGACACGGATCAGTTTTTCCGGAAAAAGTCCGATGAGAAGTTCTTTTTCTGTTTTATAAGGGCAGGCTGTTTTTCTCTGTTCCAGGTATTCTTCCAGTTCTTTCTGGTTCAGTTCCGGAAAAAAATTTATGGAAAGCTCTGCGTTTTTGTTTTCGTGAACCGCTCGGATGGCGTAGCGGGAAATCTGAAATACCGGGATCCCGGATACACCGTAATCGGTAAGCTGCAGTTCTCCCTGCTGAGAGGCTGCCGGAATGCCATCTATATAAAGGGTTATCTTACCTTCTGTCCGCACACCACTCCAGCCGGAAAAAGAATTTCCCTTACATTTCAAAGCTGTCAGAGCTGGAAGAGGTTCGATCAGATGATGTCCGAGACTTTCTGCGATTTTGTATCCACTTTCACTGGAACCTGCAACGGAAGAGGCGCGGGAACCGTTTGCAAGAATCACGGCATCACCATTGTAGGTCCATCCGTCAGTATGGATCTTCCACTGTCCGTTTGTGAAAGACACGCCGGTAACAGTCTGATTGGTTTTCAGTTTTACTTTCAGGCTGCGTGCTTTCATGGTAAGAACATCTACCACACTCTGCGCCTGGCTGCTCCGGGGATAGATCCATCCGTCGCGGTCTGTGGTACAGATTCCCAGTTCCTGAAAAAATTCCAGAGTCTTTTCCACAGGAAACTGTGCCAGGGCATCTTTGACAAATTCCGGATGGGATCCCCGGTAAGCGTTTTCATCCTGGTTCAGATTTGTCATATTACAGCGTCCATTTCCTGTAGCACAGATTTTTCTTCCGGGACGGTCATTCTGTTCCAGAACCGTAACCGCTGCTCCGTTTATGGCAGCCTGAATAGCCGCCATAAGGCCGGAAGCACCTGCTCCTACGACAAAGACCTGCTTTTTTAAGTCCTGTCCTTCGGATTTTTTCATAATTTCACAAGTTCCTTATCAACCATATACTGAAGAGATTTCAGGATTCCAAGTTTAGCATGCTCCCAGGTAAGACCACCCTGGAAATAAACAGCATAAGGTGGTTTCATAGGACCATCGGCAGAAAGCTCGATGGAAGAACCCTGGATGAAAGCACCTGCAGCCATGATGACCTGACTGTCATACCCTGGCATATCCCACGGTTCCGGTGTCACAAAACTGTCTACCGGTGCTGCAGCCTGGATACCCTGGCAGAATGCTACAAGACCTTCCGGTGTTCCAAGGGTGACTGCCTGGATGATATCCTGACGTGGTTCTGTGCTGTTCGGTACCACCGGGAAACCAAGTTTTTCGTAAATGTTTGCTGCAAAAACGGCGCCTTTTAAAGCTCCTTTGGTAACCATCGGTGCAAGGAAAAATCCCTGGTACAGAGAACGGTTTACACCAAGGGTTGCCCCCACTTCCATGCCCAGTCCCGGGCAGGTCATACGGTAGGAAGCGTTTTCCACACAGTCTTTTCTTCCGGCGATATATCCGCCGATAGGGGCAAGACCGCCGCCTGGATTTTTGATCAGGGAACCCACCATGATATCTGCACCTACATCACTTGGCTCTATGGTATCTACGAACTCACCGTAGCAGTTATCTACCATGCAGATCACATCCGGTTTGATCTTCTTTACAAAAGCGATCAGCTCACCGATCTGTTTTACAGAGAAGGAAGGACGAGTCTGATAGCCTTTGGAACGCTGAATGGTTACCAGTTTTGTTTTTTCATTGACTGCCTTTTTGATATTTTCGTAATCAAAGGTACCATCCTCAAGAAGGTCTACCTGACGGTATTTTACACCATATTCTGTAAGAGAACCGTTGGACGGACGGATCCCGATGACTTCTTCCAGAGTATCATATGGTTTGCCTACAGGGGAAAGAAGCTCATCGCCCGGGCGTAAGTTTCCAAACAGTGCAATGGCAAGTGCGTGGGTTCCGCAGGTGATCTGCGGGCGGACCAGGCAGGCTTCTGTGTGGAATGTATCCGCATAGACCTGCTCCAGGGTCTCGCGTCCAAGGTCATTGTAGCCATAACCGGAGGAAGCTCCGAAACATGCCTCACTGACACGGTTTTTCTGCATGGCATGGATAACCTTCATCTGGTTATACTCTGCAGTTTTATCAAATTTTTCAAAACGTTCTTTCAGGGAATCTTCTACAGTTTTACCGAAATCGTAAACTGCGGAAGAGATTCCAAGCTGTGCATATAATTCTTTCATGATCATTTTTCCTTTTTTATTTTATTTGGCAGGCAGGATCCCTTTTTCTCTGCATACAGAAAGCATGTAGGAAAGGATCCGGCTGTCATCGTAATCAAAGTTATCTTTATCTACCCAGGTTACCTCGCCTTCTCTTCGGAACCAGGTAAGCTGGCGTTTGGCGAAATGTCTGGTGTCACGTTTCAGGATGCGAACGGCTTCCTCGTAAGGGTATTCTCCGTCCATCCAGTCCAGGATTTCTTTATAGCCCAGTCCCTGCATCGAAACCATTCCTCTGTGGCAGCCCATTTCCCGGAGCTTTTTTACTTCTTCTACAAGCCCGTTTTTCAACATCTCATCCACTCTTGTGTCTATGCGTTCGTAGAGAAGGGGACGGGGTGCGTTCAGGACAAAGTATGCCAGGGCATAGGGGCTGGTATGTTCTTTCTGCTCTTCATTATGTTCGGAGATCCTGGTACCGTTCTGTTTATAAAATTCCAGGGCGCGTATCACTCGCTTGACATTGTTCTCATGGATGTCCTGGGCTGACTTGGGATCAACCTGTGCAAGCATATCATGAAGAAATGAAGGGCCTTTTTGTTCTGCCAGCTCTTCCAGCTCCCTGCGGTAATGGTCATCCTGGTTGGAACTGGTAAAATCAATATCTCTGGTTACGGCCTGAATATAAAATCCCGTGCCGCCTACCAGGATCGGGATCCGGCCTTTATCATAAATTTTTTCCATGGCTTCTTTTGCCATCTGCTGGAAAAGGACAATATTAAAATCTTCTGTGGGCTCCAACACATCCACCAGATGATGAGGGACGCCATCCATTTCTTCCGGTGTGATCTTGGCGGAACCAATATCCATATGGCGGTAAACCTGCATGGAATCTGCGGAGATGATCTCTCCGTTTACTGCTTTTGCAAGGGCAATGGAAAGTTTTGTTTTTCCCACGGCAGTAGGTCCGGTAAGGACGATAAGAGGTTTTTTCATAGATTTTCTCCGTTTATGATAGGTATCTTACACGATACGTTTAAATTTTTTTTCAATCTCTGTCTTACTCATGGCAATGATGGTTGGCCTTCCATGAGGACAGTTATAAGGATTTTCCAGTGTCAGAAGTTCATCGATCAGCTTGTCGGCTTCCTGGGGTGACATGGAATGATTGCCTTTTACAGCAGCTTTGCAGGCCATAGTTGCAAGCCTTGCGGTAAACAGTTCAAATGCATCTTTGGAGCCGTCTGCAGTGAGATGGTCCAGCATTTCCAGAAACAGCTCTTCCTCTGTCATTCCCAGAAGACTGGATGGCACCGCACTGATACTGTACTCTCTTCCCCCAAAAGGTTCGATCTCAAAACCGAAATCCCGAAAATATTTTTCGTTTGCTTTTAACAGGTTTTCTTCCTCAAGGCTGAGTGAAACGATCAGCGGAGGGCTTACGTACTGAGACTGGATGTTCTGAGACTGGAACAGCTTTACGAACCGCTCATAATATACTTTTTCATGGGCCGCATGCTGGTCAATGATATAAAAATTATCTTCGAACTGTACCAGCCAGTAGGTGTCAAACAGCTGTCCGATCAGCCTGTGGCGGCTTCTGGATTCCGGGGCAAGAAGCCGTTCTTCGAAAAGTTCCAGCTGTTTTGGCGTTTCCTGTTCCAGGGATTTGATCGGCTCGCTGTTTATCTCAGGAGATGTCGATTCGGCAGTTTTTTCAGATATCACTTCTGGATCAGCTGTTTCTACAGCGGAAGTCTCTTTTTTTCCGTCCTTCAGTGTGCCGGAAAACATTTCCTCTTCTTCTTTTGTAAAGGGCTGAGATCTATATACGGGATTTTCCCGCAGAGAACCCATATGCCTGTATTTATCTGTAAAAGAATCTGAAGAACTGTGAGCTGTTTCAGCTGAGCCATAGGAGGCTGTACTATTTGTCAACTTATTATAAGGTATCGATGAAACCGGCGATGTACGTACTTCAGAAGCTGTCGGTGCAATATGGGAAGCTATATTCGCCGTCCGGTTCTGGTGTCCGTACATCTCCTGCCGTCTTTTTACCTCGAAAGGTTCCGGAACATTTCCTGGCTTCATCTGCTCGTTGTGAGATGTCGGTTCGTCTTTTCCCACAGATACCTGCGGGATTAGTTCTCTGTGAGTCAGTACCTTACGAACAGTTTCATAGATAGCCGTATAAACTTCGGTTTCTCTGGCAAAACGCACTTCTCTTTTTGCCGGATGTACATTAACGTCCAGGTCATTACCATCCATTTCGATCCGAAGGGAAACAAATGGAAATTTATGCTGCATGACCAGTCCTTTATACCCATCCTCAATAGCCTTGGTAATGATCTTGTTTTTTACATACCGGCCATTGATATAATAATTCTCAAAAGAGCGGTTTCCTCTGGAAATCTCCGGTTTTCCCACAAAGCCTTCGATCTTCATAAAATCATTTTCATAGGAGACTTCCAGAAGTGCTTTGGCGATCTCCCGTCCGTAAACGCTGTAGATCACATCCTTTACGCTGTAATTTCCGGAACTGGAAAGTTTCACCTGACGATTCTGGATATATTTAAAGGAAATTTCCGGATGGGAAAGCGCCAGCTGTTCCATCAGCGTATTGATGTAACCGGCTTCTGTCATGTCGGATTTCAGAAATTTGCTTCTTGCAGGTGTGTTGTAAAAAAGGTTCCGGATCAGGAAGGTGGTTCCCTCCGGTGCGCCCATCTCCTCCAAAGACTGTTCTTTTCCACCTTCGATCACATAGCGGGTACCGCTGATGGCAGAAGGAGTTTTTGTGATCAGTTCTACCTGGGAAACTGCGGCAATACTGGAAAGAGCCTCGCCACGAAAGCCCAGGGAGGCAATATGTGTCAGGTCTTCCACTTTTTCAATCTTGCTTGTAGCATGACGTAGAAAAGCAAGGGGAACCTGTTCTGCTTCCATTCCGGAGCCGTTATCTGTGATACGGATCAGCTTTTTTCCACCATCTGTGATCTCTACTGTGATGGCGGTAGCTCCTGCGTCAATAGCATTTTCCACAAGTTCTTTTACAACAGAAGAAGGCCGCTCCACAACTTCACCTGCTGCGATCTTATCAATGGTATTCTGGTCTAAAACTGCAATTTTTCTCAAGGTATCACCACCGGTTCTTTATTTTGTTCTGCAGATTATAGAGAATATTCAGGGCCTCCATTGGAGTCAGGTTGCCAATCTCCAGGCCTTTGATCTCTTCGATGATATCATTATCCTGCACCGTGTCAAAGAGTGACATCTGTGCCATATCCACCTGATCATAGGTGATCTTCTGCTTCTTTTTCGGAGCAGTCAGGTCTTTTACCGCTGCGGTGATATCTGCGTCACTGAGCTCTTCCACAAGTTCCTTGGCACGCTGGATCACGGAATCCGGAACACCGGCAAGCTTGGCCACCTGGATACCATAACTCTTGTCAGCGCCACCTTTTACGATCTTACGAAGAAATACGATATCGTCACCCTTTTCTTTGACAGCAATACAGTAATTGTTGACACCGGAAAGTTTTCCCTCCAGTTCGGTAAGCTCATGATAATGGGTCGCAAATAAGGTTTTGGCACCGCAGAGCTTGGTATTGCTGATATGTTCGATCACTGCCCAGGCAATGGAGAGGCCGTCAAAAGTACTGGTTCCACGTCCGATCTCATCCAGGATCAGAAGGCTACGGGAAGTGGCATTGCGAAGAATATTGGCAACCTCCGTCATTTCCACCATAAAGGTACTTTGTCCGCTTGCAAGGTCATCAGATGCACCTACACGGGTGAAGATCCGGTCAACCACACCGATGTTTGCACTGTCTGCCGGAACAAAGCTTCCGATCTGTGCCATCAGTACGATCAGGGCTGTCTGGCGCATATATGTGGATTTTCCGGCCATGTTTGGTCCTGTGATAATGGAGATCCGTTTTTTGTGGTTGTCAAGATACGTATCGTTTGGAATGAACATATCATTTTCGATCATCTGCTCCACAACCGGATGACGGCCGTTTCGGATATCAATGAGGCCTGTCTCATTGATCTTTGGTCGGACGAAATTATTCCTCTGGGCAACCAGTGCAAGAGAAGCGAAAACATCCAGTGCAGCCACTGCTTTTGCAGTGCGCTGGATACGGACAACTTCCGCTCCAACCTGATCACGGATACTGGAAAACAGTTCAAATTCCAGCGCATAAAGCTTATCCTCAGCTCCAAGGATCAGATCTTCCAGATCTTTCAGTTCCTGAGTGATATAACGCTCTGCATTGGTAAGGGTCTGTTTGCGGATATAATCCTCCGGCACAAGATCTTTGAAAGTATTGGTAACTTCCAGAGAATAACCAAATACACGATTGTACTTGATCTTCAGGCTTTTGATACCGGTACGTTCCCTCTCTCTTGCCTCCAGCTCAGAAAGCCATTTCTTTCCATCTGTCCGGGAACGGCGGAATTTATCTACATCTTCATTATATCCTTCCCGGATAATGCCACCGTCTTTCTGGGCAAGAGGCGGATCATCGGTGATAGAGTTCCGGATCAGCGAGGTAATGTCTGTCAGAGGATCCATATCTTCGTTGATCTTAGTAAGCAGTGGAGATTTGAATTCTGCCAGGACCTGTTTTATATAAGGAAGCATTTCCAGAGAAGAGGCAAAAGAAACCAGATCTCTCGGATTAGCGGATTTGTAACTGATACGGCTGATCAGACGTTCCAGATCATAGATCGGGTTTAAATATTCCCGGATCTCATCCCGTTCCATGGGTTTTTCATTCAGTTCTTCCAGAGCACCCAGTCTCTTTTCGATTTCCTCTGCATCGATCAGAGGCTGTTCCACATAAGACCGAAGTGTTCTGGCTCCCATAGCTGTTTTGGTCTTGTCCAGTACCCAGAGAAGAGAACCTCTTTTCTGTTTTTCGCGCATGGTTTCCACAAGCTCCAGATTACGACGACTGGAGCTGTCGATAAGCATGTATTTCTCGGCAGAGTAAGGGCGGATACTTGCCATATGGGAAAGTGCTGTTTTCTGTGTTTCTTTCAGATACAGGAACAGAGCACCGGAAGCGATGATCCCGCTGTCGTAGTCACCAATTCCTAACCCCTCCAGATTTCCCACATGGAAATGTTCTTTTAGAGTTTCCTGACACAGCTGATCGTCAAAGTACCAGGGATCCAGGGCGAATACGCAGATTCCAAGACGTCCTTTCAGATCCTCCACATCCACACCACTTAAAAGAAACGCATCGTTGCAGATGATCTCTGCAGGTGTGAATTTATTGATCTCATCCAGAAGTTTCTGAGGCTTATCCAGCTCTGTAAGAAAGCAGTCACCGGTTGTGATATCTGCAATAGCACAGCCAAAATGATCTCCGATGGAGACAATGGACATCAGATAATTGTTTTTGGATTCGTCCAGTGACATGGCATCCAGTGTGGTTCCCGGTGTGACAATACGAACAACTTCACGTTTTACAAGACCCTTGGCTTTTTTCGGATCTTCTACCTGTTCACAGATGGCAACTTTATAACCTTTTTCTATCAATCGGTTGATATAAGTTTCCGCAGCATGAAAAGGAACGCCACACATGGGCGCTCTCTCTTCCAATCCGCAGTCTTTTCCTGTAAGTGTGATCTCCAGTTCCTTGGATGCAGTCAGCGCATCATCAAAGAACATTTCATAAAAATCGCCCAGACGGTAAAAAAGGATACAGTCGCTGTATTCTTCTTTGGTCTTTACGTATTCTTTCATCATCGGTGATAATTTCCCTGTGTTAACTGGAAACCCTGTATTTACGCGGCTTGTAGATGCTTTATGTTCCTCTTTGACCCACTTTTGACCCATTTTTTTTTCTTCTTCAGTGTTTCTTGTTTTTTCCAAATATTTAAACCTCTTCCTAAAATCTCATTTCATCAGCAAAATCAGCTTTCTTTTCCATACTTTTCATCATACCGTTTGTATTCATCTTTTACATACCCCTGTTCAAGATGCGTATAATACTCTGTCATTTTCTGAGTAGAATGACCGCTGATTTTACCTACCGTAGCCGGTTTCATTCCAGATTGTACACATCTTGTTACAAAAGTATGACGAAAGCTATGTGGAGTTACATCTAACATTTCTGCTTCTCGACCTTCTTTTTCAGCCTCTAATGCTTCTTGCTTATTTACAATATTTTTGATTCGCTCACATTCATCTTCAGCATTGCCAGGAAGATAACTCATTCCTGTTGATGTTGTAAATATCAGTCCAGGATATTTTTTTAGAAGATCATTTCCAGTTCCCCATTTCTTGCCTAACACTTTTTTGTCCTGATTCTGTTTTTCTTTCCAGCTTAAAAAAGCTTCAATTGCAATATCTGGCAGCGGAATTATTCTGACACTTTTCTTTTTTTTCGGTGATGTAATCTGTGTAACATAATACGGCTCAGCAAGTTTCTTTCCCTGCTTGTCATAATACAATTTGACTCTGTTTAGCGTTTTGTATACACGAAGATATTTTTCATCGAAATTGACATCTCTCCATTGTAAGGCAAGTACTTCGCCTATACGCATTCCCGTATGCATCAAAATCAAGAAAAGTTCCTCATAACGGTCTCCTTTAATGGTTTCCAAAAAGCGATGGCTTTCGTCTGTACTAAGACAATTCTCTTTTACATCCAAAGCTTCTTCTGTAGGTTCTGCCAACACTTCTCCCGGTGTCTCAACGGAAAGCTTAACTTCTGCTGTAGGATCCGATGGAATCATTTTACTGGCTGCTGCCCTCTCAAACATTTGATGCACGACACTTAATGATTGCTTGATTGATGTAGGAGCGTATCCTTCATCCTCCAATTTTTTAATCATGTCAAGAATATGTTCCGGTTTGATATCTACCAGTTTCATGTAACCGATGTATTCTTCTGTTCTTCTAAAACCATCTTCATAATTTCTTATCGTGGTTGCTTTAAGATTCCGAACCTTATAAAGTTCCATCCATTTCTCATACCATTTTGAAACGGACATACTCGAATCAAAGCCTGGAACACCTGGGAGAACCTCCGCTAAATACATGCTTCTTTGCTTTCTCACTTGCTGAAGATTTGTTCCATAGATAGAAAAAGGCGGTTTGCCAGAACCCTTAATTGTGATTCTGGCTTCATACCGCCCATCTTTTCTTTGTCGGATTCCCTTACCTATTTCTTTTCCTTTTAGATTTTTTCCCATAACATTACCATCCTTTTTCTAATAACAATAGATGATCATGCATGGCACTGGACTTAATTTTAACACAACCCCAAAAACCTTTCAAGACTGCCGATCTATCCATTTCTGAAATTTTTTCTTATCAATCAGGGTTCTTCGCCCAATTCGTACCATGAAGGTATTATTGTTCATAAGTGTTCGCATTGTTTTCTCAGAAAGTCCTGTCAGTTCACAGGCTTCCTTAACTGATATAAGAATCTTATCGTTATCTGCTGCCGGTTGTTTCTTTTTATGTATCATATATAATTACAGCCAATATCTGCAGGCAGATGATATTGGCTGTTCCTCCTCTCCTATGGATTCTATAAACGGACTTCCTGCGAGTCCCTGTGATTTTGTTTTATTTATTGTGCTGCTTTTTTACATAATATTCTACCGCTTCCTGTAAGCTGCATCCGCTCCGACGACTTTTGCTTACTACACTATTTTTACTTATCTTTAATTTTTCGCAGCATTCCTTAAGCGATGGATAAAGGGTTCCATGATAATCAAATTCAGGATTATCCAGCATCTTTTTTCTTTTTCTTGTCATAAAATGCTCAAATGATTCTTCTATGGAACAATTTTTATCTCTGGCTCTCTGCCTTACACACGCATCCTCAATGCCATATTTTTTGCAGCATGCTCGGAGACTGGGGTATTCCGCCCCCTTAAATGTAAACTTCTGTATCCTTTCTTCTATTATCTCTTTGTTTGCAATAAAATGTTCCAACGATTCATCTGTGCTGCACCCTAATCTATACTTTCTTGAAGATACGCTGTTTGCATTCACACCATAAACCTCACAGCATTCTTCCAACGTTTCATAGATTTTATTTCGGAATACAAATTCATTTTTCTTTGTCACTATTTTTTTCTTTATGAAATGATCCAGGGCCTCTTCTATACTACATCCAGTCGAGGAAGCCCGGTTACGGACACTGGCGGCACGAACATCATACTTTCTGCAGCATTCAGCAACACTTTGATATTCTTTTCCCTTATATACAAATATCTTTTTTAGTTCATCCGCATTGCTTTTTTCTATAAAATGTTTTACAGCCTCTTCCCAGGTGCAATGAATCCGCCATGCTCTGGTCCGTACACTGGTTTCATTAATTCCGTATATCTCACAACACTGTCCAAGGGAAACATATTTTTCCCCTTCATAAAAGAATGGTTCTTTTGCGCGGTGCCTTTTTTTTGATATTACCTTGTTTCCAGAATTCTCATCATTTCCGGTGGATTCCTGTGGCACGCAACCTTCCATATGAGAAACATTTTTTTCCAACGTCTCTGGCAAGGAGCTTTTGGTTCTATAGGCAGCACTTCTTACAATTTTGGGGTTCAGGCCATACGCGAGACAACATTCCGTGAAACTATTGTATTCTTTTCCCCGGAATGCAAAGATTCTTTGCTTTTTAGATTTAATGTAATGTGTAATCGCACGTGTAGAAGAAACTCCATTCTTTTCCATATACAAACGTACGGATATAGGATTTATTCCCAATTCTTCACAGCATTGAGGAAGTGATGGATACTTCACTCCATGATATGTGATTTCATGTGCCTTTTTCCATTCTATTGCCCGTTCAATTGCTTCCTGTGGTGTGCACTTTCGATTCCACATATCTGTTTTAACGGAAGCTTCGTTTATATCATAAAATTCACAACAAGTCTTAATGCTGGCCCATTTTCGATTTCGGAATATGATCTCTTTACTTTTTTTCAATTCAATAAAATGTGTAATCGCTTCTTCAGTTCTACATTTATATTGATTCTGATACGCCATTACACTACGGTAACATATTCCATAAAAGTTACAGCATTTATGCTTACTTTCAAAAGTTCTGCCATTGTACACAAATTTGAATTTCTCCATGTAATTTGATCTGATTTTACGTGGCATAAAAACTTCTTTCCTCCTTTTATCGTGATTGGATCTGATATATGTTAAAACATTTTGCCAAACAAAAAAAGACACTCCAAGAGTCCATTTTACTCTTTTTGTGTCTTTATCGGTTGATCCGCAGACGCGGTATAAAGTATAAAATTCTGACCTCGTATCAGAATAAAATTTTGTGCAATCTGTTTTGCAAAATGTTTAATTTTATCGTATCATTCCAGATTCTTAATGTCAATTTCATGAATGTCTTTAGATAGTTTCAACAGAGTAGTATTTTACTCGCATCTCTGGAAACATATACATTAGCTGTTGCATAATGTAAATGCCCCTCCGGTTTTTCACCGGAAAACAGGACATTTACAATAAGCTTTTTATATTCAGGTCAGACAAAAATTACATACATCAGAATTGGAAATGAAATAAACATAAGCCCAAAATCAACAAAGATCAATACCAGCCAAAGCAACTTTAATTTTTCCTCCAAAGCTCATCCTCCGTTTCGAGTATATTTAAGGAATTACATAAAATCCCTTATACTTAAATAAAAGAGAATTTCAGAGCGGTTTCCGTAAATATCCCAGAATTTTCACAGGAATTTCATTTTTACTTTTGAAGTTACTTTTGTGATATATCAATCTGCTATTATGCGGCCTGTTCTTCCACTTCCAGTCTCTCTGCCTCCATTAAATCTTCCTCCAGAATTTCAGCAAGCAATTTGTTGCAATACCCAACACCGTTTACACGAACGCCTTTGCTGCGGAGTTCTTCAATCTCTTTTTTCCTGAGACTCTGACTTTTTACAGCCAGTTTATAATCTTCTTTTGCCAGTTTCTTTTTTAATTGTTTCTGCCATTTTACAAGAAAATCCCTTGCAAGTTCGATATCTTCATTCTGCTGGTTATAAAAAGTACGTGTCTGCCTTATGGTCCCATCCGGTTCCACTTCAAGCGTATAGTACGCCTCCGTTGGTTGTTCTGTCTTTCTCAAAAACAGGATATAGGATTCCTGCTGGCTCATTCGTTCATAATAGGTTTCTGTATTATTTACGCAGTGATGCATTAGTTTTGCTTCATACAAAATGTCATCCACTTTTTCCGGTACAACGATCTGATACTCTTTGTCCGCATATTCATATTTTTTCAAATCCCTGCATATACGATTCAGACCCGGATACTTTTTTTCCAGCTCTCCGGCTCTTAAAATCAAATCTTTTGCTTCTATCTCTTTTATCATTTCATTATGTCTCTGCATGAGCTTTCGTGCACGGTAGATAACAGAATCCTGCACATTCACTCCGACCCGAATTGCCATATTGAGATAATCCTTCCATGTTTTGATTAGGTTTTTCACGGATTCCCCACTTTCTGCTGCCTGCTTTTCCAGATAATTTTTAATCTGTAAAGGAGCCATACGATCCATAATGAACATAAGATCCGCTGGTTTAAGTTTTTCCAGGCACATCCATGAAATCACATCGTCACAGATCAACTTGTTTTGGGCTTTTTCAAGCAACAGCCATTGAAGAAAAATCTCTCCCCCATTGTTTGTACGTAACCTTTTCAAGCGGAACCTGTCAATTCCCAGTGCTTTTCCAAGGTTTCCGGAATCCTTACAATAAATCTGTGCTTTATTATCCATAATGTCTTCTGCGAGATGATAAAGTCCTGCTTTAATGAGCCGTTCCAGGTAGGGCCTTTCTCTAACCATTTCAAAAAAGCTTACCGGATCTAAATACTTTTTGGCTTTTGCATATTCGTAGAATCCTGTCCTACGGAATGTCCTGTTTTTAATGCCATACAGTGATTTTCCATAAATATTTCCCATATTATATTTTTCATATGTCATATAGCCGCCGTAACCCGGATACAGTGGAACCTGTAATTTACCCTGGATCCAGCGACTTTCTTTTGTCCAATGATGACGGCCGAAATAATATTCTTTCGTATTTAATTTTTCATCATACAGGATTCTCCGGCGCTCAAAGAAAGAATATACTGGTTTTTTATATGAGCTGCTTACTATGAGCATCTGAAGCTGGAATTCTCTCAAAACAAACACATTATTTCCACAGGTCTGAAGCAGGTATGCAGTCTCTTTTGAGGTTTCTATATTTTTGGCCCGGCCCAATGCTTTATATTGAATCTGATGTCTGCATTTCGGGCAATGCCCCACTGCATTATGGTGAGGATGGCTGATTGGAACTTCGCTTTCACACCAACTACAATATCCTGTCTGATCTTTCCTGCGGCTGTAATGATAAAAGATAAAATTCTGGGTAATTCCAACTTTTTTCTGCCATCTCAGCCAGTCTTTCGGAATTTTTGGAAGTCTATCCATGCACTGATCCCAGCTTGTCAGAATTTTTTCATATTTCATTCCCAGCCTCCGGTGTTTCTGCTCACGTTGATATACATACAGTGCATATAAAGCATCGTCATATTCACTTTCAAGATACTTTTGGATCAACGCTGTATCTGCCTCTTTCATATAAGAATTTTCCTGATATAACCATTTTGAGAAAATGGTCTTATCCAGCATACTATCTGACCATTTCTTTGTCCGGTAATCATACCCTTTAAAAACATCGTTCTTTTTATCAATATATAATGTATATACAGGTTTCCGACAGTCCATGGAAAGATATTCTGACAGATAAAATGCTACTTTTAAAATATTGTTTTCTACTTCTGCACGTAAATATAGCCCCCTCTGATAAATCAGCTGCTCCGTATAGTATCCCTTATCTCTTACTGACACATCTTCTTTTGCAAGTTTTATCAGTTCATCCGTAGCTTCCAGCAATTTCATGTTACGCAATTCTTTTTTATTCATTTCCGTCCTCTCCTTCATTTTCTACTGCATATAATGTCATTTTCTATTTTCTGCTCAAATGCAGCAGGGGAACTCCCTGCCGCATCCACTTTATCCTTTTATTTACGCCGCTATTTCAGTAGGGCTTTCTTCGTTTTCTGCCGATTCCACTGGTAGGTTCATTAAGTCTTTCTCTAAAAGATCAGCCAGAAGTTCCCCGGCAAATGCTCCGCCATGGACAACTACATGCTTATCACGTATCTCCTGATAGTTCTGCTGCCTGAGCTTCCTGCTTTCTTCTGTGCTCTTACGATCTTTTTGGGTTAATCGCTTCTGAATTTCCTTCTGCCACAATGTTAAAAAAGAAGTCACCTTATCAATGTCCTTATTTTGACGGTTAAATTCCGCACGTTTTTGCCGGATGGTTCCATCTGGTTCAACTTCCAGTGTATAAAACGGTACTTTCGGATTCTCTTTTTCCCGCAAAAACAGGATATAGCTTTCCTTTGAAACGATCCGGTCAAAATAAGTATCCGTCTTATTTACACAGTGATGAAGCGTATCACCTTCATATAGGATGTCATCGATACTCTTTGGCGCAATGACCTGATATTCACCGTCACTGAACTCATATTTTTCTTTCAAATCAATGAGATGTTTCTGAAATCCGACATACTTTTCTTCCAGCTCCCTGCGTCGGATTCCGCGTTTCATTTCTTCTATCTTCAAAACCGCCTCTTTATGGCGCAGTTGAAGATCTCTGGTACGGTAAATAATGGAATCATGTATATCCATTCCCAGTCTTTTTGCCATAGAAAGATAATCGTTCCACACCTGCAGCACATGGCTGATATCATCCCCGGATTTTTCTGATTGTTTCACAAGATAATGTCGAATCTGGCAGATGCTCATCTGATCCAGAACAAACTTCAGGTCGTTTGGTTCAAATTCTTCTTTTACCATCCAGCATATTTCTTCATCCCCGATTGTTTTTCCTGTACTCTTTTCAAGTTGCAGCCATTTAAGTTCTTTTACCCCGCCATTCATATCTCGGAGCCTTCGAAACTCTTTCTTATCTACGGACAGGAATTCTGTTGGTTTTCTGCCTTTTCTTTTTATTGCATCTGTTGCCCTGTGGTCCAGTACATCATCAACTAACTGGAAAAGCCCCGCTTTTACAATCTGTTCCAGTACCGGGTATGTCTTCCACAGGTAAAGATATTTTCCAGGATCTATCTTTTTCTGACCAAGGGCGTACTCACGCAGACCTGTTTCTTTTAATTCATGCCTGGACAGATCCGACAGGGTGTAAGGATAGACCATCCCTTTATACTGAATACCGCAGCAAGTATAATACCAAGGTTCCCCATATGAAATCCATCGCATTTCCCGCTGTTTGAACAGACCATAAACAAAATTTGAAATTTCCTCTCCATTTGCAGAGAAGATTCTTCTCTGCTCTTCATGACAGGTAGTTTCGCAATCTGTATAGCCGCCCTTTTTATACCACGTTCTGGCATGAAAGATCCGGAGCACAAAACCAGAAGTCTTGCGTCTCCTCTGGATAAGATAGACTCTGTACCACTTTGTACAAAATCTTCCAGACTTTCCCACGGAACGAAAAGTAATCGGTTGTCCACACACATTGCACTGTCCTTTCTGGTTATATTTGGGTGAGCGGATTGGAACATGTTTTTTGCAATATGTACAGTATCCTTCTGTAGCACCATTTTTCTGATACTTGTAGAAGATATAGTGTTCCGTAATTCCATATTTTGAAACCCATCCGATCCAGTTCTTAGGCAGTCCAGATATAGTTTTCATCACTTGGTCCCATGAATCTGTAAGTTTTTTATCATGACGTATCCTTTGTTCTTTACGGATATTCGCCTGAAACTCTTCCAGTGCCCGGATTGCAGGTTGCATTGTCTTTAAATATTTTTGGATGACCTTTGTATCACAGTCATTTACATAGATGTTGCCAAGATTAATCCTTACATCCCATAAGATACTTTCAAGAAGTGCCTTTCTCCATTTTTTTAATTTTTCATCATAGGTTATAAACCGTCTCTCTTTTCTGCTGATAAACAGACGGTACCTTGGAAAGTTTATATTCTCCTCAATATCCGTTACGGCAAACAGATACACTTTTAAAATTCCTTTTTCTACTGCTGCCCGACAATACATCCGATATTTTCCGGGTTCACCCCTTTTTTTCTCCAATGGACTCAAAGATATTTCAGTTTTCTTTGCATCGGCGATATGTCTGTTCATCACTTTTAATGGTTTTAATTCCATCAACCTCTTTTTTCTCATAACTCCACCAGCTTTCCAGTCACATCAATCCATGCTTTCTCCGGATATTTCTGACCATCGATACAGATGACCCCAATTTCCAGTATCTGGCTGTTACCAGGCTGCTCCTTTAAAAGTAACAGTAAATCGCCCTTTTGTCCTTTGGCTTTGGGGTCTTTTCCACGTACAATGCAAAATCCGTTGCAGCTGGTCCCGTTTTCTTTTGCAACATGGGAGTTCCATTTCCGGTTTGGATATTTCGCCATGTAGGCAGCTCCATGTAATAACAGGCTTCTCAATTCAATTTTCTTTAACAGGCGCATCTTTGTGCAGGAGATTTTTGAATCTTCTCCATCTTCATCCAAATCCCCTGATGCATCTACTATGTAATACACGGAATTTTTCCAATTCGGATAATAGCAGAGACAATCCAGTGGGTTTTCTGCACAATGAAATCCATTTTGTCTACAGTTTGCTTTTTCCGTTTCATTTATGCCATACTCCTGAAACTGAAAGCCCCGACATTTCAAATCCTTTTGAAATCCTTTATATGCGATCATATCCTTCTCCTTTAACTCTCTTTCGGCTGCATCATGTCAAACAAGGACATCTGCCCGGAATCTTTTGATTTTTTCTTGCTGATATACTTTTCTTCCTGCTCCGCTGCTTCTTTGGGATGCACCTCGGAATCTTTCTTTGTCCCCGGGTTTTTCGGTATTGTTTTCGTTCTCTTATTTACCGAATCCCATTCCTTTTGAATCTTTTTCTTTTCTTCCTGCTCTTTTTCTGCTATTTCTTTTTCATCATCTTTCGCATAATATTCAAGTACCCAAGGAAAAACCTGGTCGCCGGAGAGTGCCAGGCCTGTATTGGCTCGAATGCCGTTCTCTCCCTTTTTTTTCGCTCCCTCCAGTGCAATGTTGTAGGCTTTTTGCGTCACGTAATCCAAACATCTCTGAAGCATCTTATGTTTTTTTAACACCTGTGCATCTAAAGCAGAATCCGTTTTGGCAAGATTTACGAGATACTGTCCTATGATGTCTGCAAAGCCTGCATCCTTTAAGGCAAACATTTCTGCACGCAGTTTTTCAGACGCATTCGCAAACTTTCTTTCCTCAATCGGTATATCAACCAGCCGGTAGCGGCTGCCCTGAATAAATTCCTCTGTCTGTTTTTTGGAAACTGCATGTGCTTTGGCAAGTTCCCGCACACCATCCATATTCCCGCTCTGGCGGTAATACAATGCTGCTGTATTTAATTCTTCTGCAGTTTTTATGATCTCATTTAACATAATCGGTCCCTTCTTTCCTGATAAAAACATGAGGCAGAAGAAAAAATCTCCTGCCTCTGCCTGCTTTTTATGCCGCATTCATTTTCTGTTCAGCCGCTTCCATTTCTTTTTCTACTTCCAATGCAATCCTGCGTCTCTCAGCATCATCAGAATCCAAAAGGCTGATCATTTCCAGTACAATACGGCGAACCCATTCATTTTCCTCCCATCCTGCACTGATCTGACGGGCTTTTTCCGTCAGTTCCTTCCAGTCAGCATCTTCCAGATCCCTGCCACGATATTCTTTATAGAAAGAATAGATTTCTTTCATGGCTTTCGGTGTCTGAATCTTTGCCGCTTCATCCAAATTGGAGAGGAGCCCCATCAGCATGGGATGGTTTTTATATTTTTCAATCAAAGGACGGATACCGGTCTGTATTTTACCCGTATAAAGTCCTAAAAAATCATTAAATATTCCTGCAATCAATTTCTGATCTGTCATTCGTTTCCTTCCTTTCTGTTAATTTTCTTACTCTGCGCCTGACCGTAGATGGAAAACACTGAAATGCTTCCGATACTGCATCCTGGCTGTATCCCTGATCAAGAAGAGCCTTCATAGCCTCTGCCTGTTCCGTTTCCTTGAGCTTTCTTATGGACGGTTTTCGAACTTTCTTTTTCAGGATTTTCCGGCAAAGCGGATGATCTGGTCCGTATTCGTACATTGTGCTGGCTTCCGCTGCATTCAAATTGCACAAGATTGCAATCAGCAGACAGTAATATCCCTTATATTCGTCGTCTTTCATGCCGCACCACCTTTATTGCCTGGTTTTCAAATGTACCTCTTTACCCTAATCTGCTTTAAATTCTTTTTGATCAAGACCATTTTCGAGCAGATATCTTTCCGTACCTTCTGGATCGAGCTGTGCAAGTCGTGCAAGATTAAACTCTACGACATAATAGCTGCCATAATTGATTTTCCTCTTACCTATAACTTTTCCGAGTTTATACTTTTCAATAAACGCAACCTTTGCTTTTGCTCCGCAATCCGAGATTATTGCCTGCCCTGGCCTTAGAAATCCCATAACTCCAATTGTAAGATCTCCGAATAATTCCAGTTTTTCCTCACATTCTTCTTGCTTTTGCCATAATCCGACATACAAAGATCCGTTGTAGTACATATTCACTCTGACATATAATTCCTCATGTCCACATTCCCAGTCATATCCCAATGGTTTTTCATCTTTTCGAATACATATAGCCTGTCCCATATTCTGCCTCCTTTTTTGATTTTCCTGTTCATCTTTTGTGGATTATTTTACATTTCCTCCCTTCCTGTTTTTTTGCACACTTCACATTTCGTTTTTGGATAACAAAAAAAGACACCAAAAATCTTCTTTTGATTTTTGATGTCTTCCTATTGATAAAAGGCCTTCGCCTAAATGTTGCTCCCGGAACAGCATATCCGGAACAAAAAACTTTACTGCGTGGCAAACCATGCATAAAAAATAATCCATTTATATGGTAACACAATATATTGTATTCGTCAACAAAATACCGTGAATAGAATACTGTATCTTGTTGTTTTAGCATTTTTTCAAGTACGTTTACCATTTTTATTTCTCTGCCCTTTCTACGTCCATTAGGAAAATTATCAAAGAAGCATATGTTGGAATATATTATGAAAATAAGATCCCATAAACGCACAAGGACGCTCTGCCGAGGATATGCAGATCGTCACTCTCTTATGGGCTAAGATTTGTGCAAATTATAATAATACATCCTAAAAACTTATACTGTTTGTAGATATTGGGCATTCATATTTTTATATAATAACACAAAAACAGATTAATTCATATTTTTTCATATACATTAATCTGTTCAGTTTCGATATCTTTAGATTATGAAAATAAAAGTATTGTTTTATAGCGACAATTTCTCACCTTTTGTACATACATTTTTTATATCTGATTTTCATTAAATATCCTATCAACCTCCCTTTTCATCCAGTCAATATCCTTTGATGCCCGAAAGTATATAGAAGATAACACTTTCAATTGACGTAATCAAAAGATATTAATAAAATAAATAAAAAACATACAAGAAGGAAACGTAATGAATACATTTTTTACCTGCGAGCAAAAATTGGGGAATACCATCTTCACTTTTTCACAAAAAGCAAAAGTTCTTAGCACAAGTCCTTTAAACGGAGGCCTTACAAGGCACCTTTCTCATGCTGTAAATATCAATTGTATGAATGGTTCTTATGAATGTAAAATGCTTGGAGATACTTACGAAAAAGACCTAGCTGCACATATCCACGCCCTTGGACTTTCCCCTTCCTGCACTACTGCATTAAGCACCGCAGCCTGGACGGAATTACGTGCTATAGAAGAAGTATGCTTTCGGGATCTTACGGTAACTGCTGTTGTAACCGGTGGAATTGACTCCAATGGTATGCATCCCGGCGATCCTGCTTCTTACTACGAAGAGGACGGAAATTATGAAATGCTGCCTCCTGGAACAATCAATATTTTTCTGTTCATTAATCAGAATTTGACTGATGCTGCAATGTCCAGAGCTCTGATGCTCTGTGGAGAATCGAAAGCTGCTGCTGTTTCTCAGTTATTGCTGGGAAGCTGCTATTCCGAAGAGATCGCAACAGGTTCTGGAACTGACGGAATTGTAATCGCTTCTAATCTTTGTGGTACCAGAACTCTTACGGATGCTTCTGGACATTCCAAACTTGGTGAACTGATTGGAAGATCCGTGAAATCTGCCGTAAAACAAGCTCTTCTTAAACAAACAGCGGCTTCTGGCCCGAGGCAATTTCTTTTATCTGCACGTACTGCAAGATATAAAATCACACCTGCTACTTTGTGGGAGTTTTATATAGAATACAGAGAAATTTTTAATAATTTTAAGATTTCTTTTGAAATGCCTTCATTATTAGAACAGAAGTTTCTTTCACACAATCGTACCAGTAACCTGGTTCTATGTGTATCACTTTATCTTCACCTTATGGATCAGGTTCGTTGGGAGTTGATTATGGAGCCGGAAGCTATCCGGGAGGGGAAACGTCTTCTGATTTATGGACTCTATTGGAAAGATGGAGATTTTTTTGAAAAAGCATATCCGGCAAAAGCATGGGAGCAGCCCAGATTGCTGCATTTTTCATTAAAAAAACAGCTTATGTATCTGCTTTTATTGTATATTGCTATTTAGGATTTTGACGACATAGTGCTAAAAAATTTCTAACTTTTAATTATAAATGGGTAAGTCGAAAACCGGCTTACCCACTATAATATTATTTTTATTTACTTCGCTACATACATGTTTTCATCAATCCATTTCTGGATATCGTCTTCGCTTACTTTAACCAGGCGGGCAATTTTCTTAACATCCATCCCCTCTTCTGCCATAGAAAGAGCTGTTTCTTTTGCTTTTTTTAGTTCCCCACTTTCCATTCCTTCGCTATAAATTTTCTCCATTTCATGGCACATAAGCTCAACCCCTTTCTGTGTATTTTTTAATTCAAGTACTCTTTTCCCGACAATTCATTTACATATTTACAATTCAGGAAGTAACCAACAATTTTTTACTTCAGCAAATTCATTTTCTGCTTTCTCACCAGTGCATATATTTTTCCATTCTTCTACTTCGGGGCAATGTTGGCCTTCATAAAATGTATTTTCAAAACGATATACCAAGAATGCAAGAGTAGCACATTGCTTTCTAACTTTAATATTTTCTTTAAACTCTTCTTGCGTCGAAGTTTGAAAATTGATTCGCGTATATTTTTCTACTAACCTAAGTACTTGTGAAACTCCTTTCATGATTTTGGAGGGAAAACGCGAATTTGTTCGGTAAAAAATATTATGTATAATCATCAAGAAATACTCCAATCCGGGTTCTTTTCGTGCTTTAATTAAATTAAACAATTCCAGCAGGGTATTTTCTTTTAATTGCTGATCCATAATTGTTTCCAGACACTTTTCAACTGCCATTGTAGCTGAAAATACCATATCTGATTCAGTTTCATACATTAGTTCCAACATTTCGTTCATAAAGGCTGGAACTTTTTCATCTGCAAGAAACATTGCTTCCACTTCCCATGAATAAATTCCTTCGTCATAGAATTCTTTTAGCAGAGTACATAGTTTTTTTGACTGAACCGGATTAACTCCCTTCCATCCATTTCTGCCAAAAGATGCAATCGCACGAATCATCATTTTCATATGCCATTTTGAAAAAGTAAATTGAAAATCGAATTTGCTTTCTTTCCAATATTTCACCATATCTGAACAACAGCCGATGAACAGTTCCAAAAACCATTCTTTTTCTTTCGCAGACCATTCATCTACATAGTACCTATTCCAAACCGCCAGTTGTTCCCAATATGATATTTCAGTAAAATTCCTGCCTCTTATATCCTCTTTCCATTTTGAAGATACTTTTTCACTGATAAAACTCTTTTTTATTCTTTCTAAGGGATCTATTTCTTCTGGATGTGGCCATTTCATAAATACAAAAAAATAATATTGCTCTAGATCTGGCAATTGCGTATCTTCATTAAATTTACTCCATAATAATTCTCCAAAGGCAACTTCTTGTTCTTTGGTTAATTTTCCCCATGTATATAACTGCCCCATTCTGGCCAATACGGAGGTTCGATTTATTTTCTGTTGTTTTCCTATATTAAATATTGCTTTAATAATTTTGGGTTCAAGATGAGCTTTTCTATATAATGGATTTGATAATTCATACTCTGTAAACACATCAAAAGGATCAAGCTGTACTACTCCAAGTATATTTTCTCTCTCTTTCATTGAGCAGGTTAATAATGCATTTATTTTAGTTCTTTTAATATAATCTGCGGTTTGATTCATAACAGAGGAAATGAATTTATTTAATAATCTTTGATCTTTCACCGCATTTTCTTCGATCAATCGGATCATCAAGTCTATCATTTTTCCCTGCTGCACAGAATCCAATACGGCACACATTCTTTCTAATATCGGAATTCCGGATGCTACAATAGAGGTATAAATATTTTGGTCATACCATGGATCATATTTCTGAAATTTTCCTATATTATTTATTATCGCATTATATACATATTCAAAAAGTTCATCGATTTCTTTTCTGTTCTTTGATTGCAAATATTCTCTTGTAATACATTTTTTTACCACATCTGCTTTTCCAAGACGAAGTAAAAGTTGCCATGTATATTGAGGATAGTAAGATAGCAAGCTTTTTACTAAAATATCCTGCTGATTATTTAGTAAACTTTTACTTCGAAGATATAATGGAAATCCACTATATTCAATGCTTTTAAAAACAGAATATGCTTCCCAACAATTGTTCTCAGATCTAATCAAAGTAATGGATTCCCGATTTAATTCAAATTCCGGTTCTGGAGATTCTTTTTTTAACCAGGTTAATGCACCGTCTGTAAACAGAATTTTTTCTTTATCCCAGTTATAATACTTTTTATATTTAGAAATCTCATTATTAATTTCATTGCATTTTTTTCTGGTTTCTTCCTTATATGGATTCATACAAAATAGTAAATGTTCTTTTAAATACAATGCACATACCAGCAGAGACTTCAAATATACGTTTTGGAGACTGCTCTCTGCTATTTCATTATTATTCTTTTGTATATCGTTGGTAAGTTCTTCTACTGCTTTCAGTGCTTCCTCATTAAGACCACATTCAGTCATTACGCCAATGAATCTTAAGCGTACCTCATAAGGCATTTCTTCTAAAGAGCATGATACCAGTTCTAGCTGAACTTTTTCCAGATCCATTTTGAATAAATTCATAAGAATTTCTTCAAGTTTCAAATAATATTTGCCATCAACTATAAAATTTGTGCAAGGTTTAAGCAGGTCACAAATGCTGTTCCACTTTTCTTCATCCATATTTTGTCTATAGTTTTCAAGTAAATATAACCCTACTGTAAACCATTTATTCTTGTTTTTTTCTTTCCAATCCGAGTGAGAATTTAAAGTATCCCATATTTTATATAAGTTATTTTCAATATTTTTATCTAAAGGCAAACAAGATTTTTTATATCTCCTTGTATATTCATAAGCAAAATCCAGTAATTCATTACAGTAGTCAAAATTAGATTCTAATTCTTTTTCGCTACATTGTAAAAGTTCTTTTCCATTGGTATAACTTTTTACCTGTTGCCTGAAATCTGCCGGAACTGTAAGCCATCCAGGATACCAATCAAATTCTTCGGCCCATTGCTTGGCTAACTCTTTTCTTTCTTTTCTACGTTTATTAGAATTTCCCAATAAACCATCGATACTTGTATATTTAATATTCCAATTAAGTTCTTTGCAATCTGGATTTGTTGTTTCTTCCGAAAATCTTGTACCTTCCGTTTCATCTCCCGAATTTATAGAAAAAGCAATGTTTTCATATTGCTTATTTTTAAAATATGCATTTTGATTTATACCATCTCGAAAATCTGTTATTCTTGCCTTTTCACAATGATCGCCTAATGCTTTTTGTCTATCCTGTATTTGAAGATTATATTTTCTGCAGAATGCTAACTGATTTTTTAGACTAATTCCTAACAATGCATTCGCTTTACCATTTTCATTAAGTTGACTTTTGATTACTCCGACAACATAATTATAGGTATCGGCTATTAGGGCACCAGAAAAGCCACGATAATCTATAGCTTTGGAATTTTGCATATCTAAAATCATATTTTCAGAAATATCATTATTTATAAAATTACTATTTTGTAGTTTAATCCATCTTTTTTTGCGTTCATAGCTGTTTCCAAACCCAATTGCTTTTAAGTCTTCAAACATACAGATATCTGCATATGCAAGATAAAGTGTTGGAACATTAATTTTTTCTTCGCAATGTAGTACAACTAATTCGTCAGAGCGACTATCAAACAGTTTATCTACAATTACATTAATCTTTATTTCTTCATTATTTATGTAAACTAATAACACGGCATTTGTTTCATATTTTTTTTCTTTGTCATTATAAAGACAATGTTTCACCGTTATTGCTGTGTTTTCATTTATTAAAAATGCGGTACCGTAGTTTTCACCGCATTTTATTTGAACTGTAGTATCGTCTAATTCTTTATCCGTTATAACTTTCATCTAATTCTCCTAATCCAGTAAGCAAGCTAACGTTGTAATTTTTTATCAATTTAGTGTTATTTTCCGTGTGCTTTATTATATTTGCAATTACCGCTTTTCCTGGATGCCCGTACCGGTTCCCGTCTGTAGATAATAAATAATATTTTACCTTTGTGTTTTTTATAAATTCCAAGGAAATATTTTTTACTGAACCATGGTGTGGAAGCTTTATAAGGTCAAACTCCTCTGGAAGCTCGTTTTCAAATAGCTGAATTGGACTATCTCCGGGAAATAGCATTTTTAAATTCTTATATTCAAGTAATAATGCAATTGATGAACAGTTTGTTGTTTTTGAATCCATTTCCGTTTCTTTATTTTCGGTATATTCATCCAACCAATTCGATGATTCATCTGAATATGAAATTTCCTCTTGCTCTATTTCTACATCAATTTCATTATTTAGAAAGAATCCCTCAAAAGCAGCATCAAATAATATTGCCTTTGTAATTTCAATATTTTTGTGACATTTTTCACTCAGATAATGAAGCCAATCTTCTTTCATTTCGTTTAAAATTTTGATGGTTGGATTTAATATTTTGATTTTTAAATCTCCAAACAAAATAGTTTGTTCTTTGCATACAAGACTGTTTTGGGTTGAGATATTCCAACGATAGTCTCCAGATTGAATTAATTGGGCTAGATGACAACCGCTAATATAACTTATATTTTGACTTCCATTTTCATAATCAAGGTTAATTTGGGATGGAGACATACTTTCTAAAATATTTTCCAAGGAAAAAGTCATTGTCTGTTCTGATTTCCGTGCACCAATGCACTGATCCAATCCATTAAACCAGATCTCGTCAATTCCTATAATCTGGGGATTTTTAGCGTTCCCATTTTCTTGCAATAACGATTTGATTCCATTTATATGATCATTATCTATATGTGTGACTACGATTAAATTTAATCGTTTTCCTTCGGCGGCCAGATTGAGCAAAAATTTTTTCAAGTACTTATGATAGGTTTTTGCATAACCTCCATCAATCAGTATTCTAAAATCAGGATCTGGAAATTCCAAATATATACAATCTCCCGAGGCAGCAGGAAGCATTTGTATGGTAACTCCGTTTATTTCCATTGTTCCCCTCCCATTTTTGAAAGGTAGTGTCAAATACTACCTGTTTTTGTTTCAAAATCCTATAAAAACCTTGATTTTTAAGGAAATATATCAATTCATTAAATGAATGCAGTTTATTTTGCAGGTATTCAGTTAAAAATAATTGATCTTTTGTAAAATTTTTTATTGTAAAAGCAGCTATATTACCATTCTTATGGCAACGAATACGATATTGTTGCAATTTTTTTCAACGGAATGGACTGTGAGTTCATTGGCTGAAACAACTATTTTTTCCAATTCTTCTTCATGTAACGCTTCATTATCTATACTTTTGATTGAATATGGGGCAATGTAAGGACTTTGCAATAAAGATAGACATTTTTCTTTTTTTGATGATCATATGCATATGTTCTCCTTCTAATTTTGGGCTAGAACTATTTTGTTACAATTAGAGCTTGAATTTTAAATACGCAATTTTAACTCTTAAAAATAATACGAAATAAAACAACAAAAATCACAAATTATAGACAAAGAAAGTATTTATTCGAACAGATCTTTTTCCCATATTTGCTCCTTCATCTTTTTTGAAAAAACTAAATATACTGTATTGCAAAAAGGCAAGTCTAATCAGACCTGCCCTTTTATAATGATTTTTCAATTATTTTGTTACACACAAAGTTTCGTCAATCCACTTCTGGACGTCTTTCACATTATGGTTTACAGCTTTTGCGATTTTTTCAACAGGTAATCCCATTTCAGCAAGTGAAAGGGCTGTTTCCTTTTTAGCCTTTAATTCACCGCGCTTTTCGCCGCTTTCCATTCCCTCGCTATAAATTTTCTCCATTTCATGGCACATAAGCTCAACCCCTTTCTGCGTGTCTTTTAATTCATGTACCCTCTTTGCAAGAACTGGACTGTGCATTTCATCCGCATTCTTACAATGCAGATCATGCATAAGTCTCCCAAGTTCTGTGTCTTCCTGTTTTCTGGAATTCACATATATAATATGTGCTTCGTCCTGAAAGCTATCATCGGCTTCTTTGATATGCCTGTCAATATGGTAAATAGGAAAGCCATACCCAAGGATGTCATCCCTGGTAATAAAGATCACATAGCTTTCCGGTAATTCATCAAAATCCTGACCCGGATTTAAAGTGTTCATGTCCATCAAACCACTATGGTAACGTGCCCTCTTAGGTGATGCACCTTCATTATCCTGCTGGATCTCCACGTCAAACTGTTTGCCTTCGGAATCTCTGGCAACACAGTCCATGATTGCGAATCGTCCCTGCAAATTCTTATAATCCTTCTGGATGATCTGATCAATTACTTTCAGATCCTGTTTTTCCATAATGACCTGCAGAACATATTCCAGGCATTCTCTCTGTTTGAAAACATTTCTCATAAATATGTCACTCATGAGTGTAAAATTCTTAATAATACCTTTATATCTTTCGTAACGTACTTCCAATCCGTTCTCTGGCACAATTTTTTCATCTGCCACGTTCGCTGTCACCTCCCTCTTTATTCTTTTTATGTTATGAAGAAATTTTCGAAAAAGCTTTTGTTTATTTTATCTTAGCATCAATGAATGACCTTTACAAGACACTTTTTCCCCGAATTGCATCGGGTGTTTTTTAACCTACCCGTTCCACATAGCATACACTGTTTCCCTTGCACTCAAATTCCGGACAAAGGGACAGCCATAGTCTTTCCAGATCATTGATATTCATAGCATCCAATTCTGTTTCATCTTCCTCACCATAAATATTTACAAAACCGATCCGATATATGCCATACCCTTTATGTAGGTTTTTTACTACTTTTCTTCCTGCTCTTCGTATATTCATAAGCTCTCTTCTCTCCTCTCTTCTGCTTCCAGCAAAAATGTATTGCAGGTATAGCTTCCGGAAGCACTGACACCAGCGGCCCCTCCAAGGCTGTCCAGATACTGGCTTCCATTTTTAGATGCAGAAATGTACATATAAAAGTTTGTCAAAACATAGTTTTTATTTTCCAGAACATTTTTATAACTGCTGCTAAGTACAAGCCTTGCTCCAAGTTTTTCTGCTTTTTCTTTTACCAGCATAGCAGTTAAATTTACTGCTTTTCGTATTTCCTGTTCGCTAAGTCCGCTTTGATAATAACGTTCCAAAAACAAAACCAGTTCTTCTGCTTTATTTTCATGTGGTTCGCTTTTGACAGTCACATCAACAAACTCAATCGTCTTCCTTTCATCCGCAGCTACAAAAGATCCCTTTGTCAGACGGAGGATTGCACGAAATACAATTTTACCATTGTGTTTGATAAATATAATTTTTTTATTTGCATCAAAACAGGATAACAGACAATCACAATTTGGACCATTCCGATAGGAAATACAGCTGCGCAGCGGTACTTCTCCTATCTGCATGACCGGAAGCAGGCTGTCCTCTTCCCAGATTTCCCATCCACAATCCACGCGCAGCAGCTTTTCTTTCCAGATTTCTTCTGTATCTCTTTTTATTGGAAAAGCAATTTCCCGTCCCAGATCTCCTCCATGGTATTTCAGCTCCATGAATTTTCCTAATAACTCAGCATTTACGATTCTTCGGATTTCTTCCTTCTTTTTCGGCTGCCTGTTCAGAAAGGAAGTCATGATCTCAGCGCCACCTTCATAAATGAATTTCTGGATATTGGATTTATTTTCCGCGACAAAAGCATCCGAAATATTCAATTCTGTCTTTAAATTCTTCCAGGAAGGATCCTGGGCCAGCAGTTTGTCCATCAATGCAGGTAATCCGGAACAGCCATTTAAAAGATTCTGATTATGTAAAAGGAAGTAAACCTGATTATCCCTTGTAAGCTCTTTTAAAAGTTCAGTAAAATCCATTAAAAATATCAGAATCCATATGGCTGTTTCATGCCGAAGATCCAGAATGTTTTTAAAATCCTCCTGCATCCATCTGGAAAGCGACTTTTTTGACAAAGCTTCTGCCAATCGCTCAATCTGATTTTCCTCTAATGCATCTGTCAGGCAGTCTCTTTTTATCAACTCACGGATCACCCGAAGACGATCATCACTTTTGGAGTATGCTAAACGATCATACAGGTCTATATAGACTGCTTTTACATTGTACAGGATTTTCAATTCTTCAAATACACGAGGCTTCGAAAACAGTGATTCTTCACTCTTTCTCCAGAGAACTACCATATATTCACAATCCCTTAAATTCTGCTCATTTAAAGTATTTAGATTCAGGCATCTTTTATAAACCTCTTCATCCAGAATCAACGAATTCCTGTCAAGGTTTATAAGCCAGTCTCCATTCTTTCGCAAAAGTTCCAGGAAATGTTTCTTCCGTTTCGTAATGGCATACAGGATAAGCTCTGTCTTTTCCAAAGTCAGCTCATAAAGATCCATATCTGGAAGCGGATTTCCATACAGAGTGTTCACATAGGCTGCCTTTCCATTTGAAATCTTTTCAAAATCTGCATCCGGACCTGTCAAAAATCTTATCAGCTTTGGAATATCTGCATATAATGATTCGTTCCAAAGCCACAAGTGAAGAAAAGAGGCCTGCCATTCTTTTGGGATATGAGCAAGAACCACTTCTAATCCATTCCGGATTTCTTTTGGATGCCGGCTCAGTTCTTCCAGCTGTTTCTTATTTAAACTTTCCGCTTCTTTACAAAACTCGGATAAATAATTTACAAGTTCCATCAGATCCTGCTTCAAAAGTAATGCCAATGATTCCTCATCCTTGAGCAGCTCATAAAGAAGCTCCGTTGAAAAAGCCGGATTTATCAAAAGCATGCGTATCTTTATTCCCGCACGGGCAACATCAAACTCACCAATGCAGGTCTCAAGACTTGCTACAAGCTGTTTCTTTAACTCTTCTTCCGGTTCCAGAAAAGCATAATATTTCAGATAAACATATACGATCCGGTCCGGGATTTCTTTATCTGCCAGTACTTTCTCAATCTTTTTATAGGGGAATTCGGACAGTTTTTCATTTCCTGCACATTCTATGACCATTCTGATGCGGTCTGGTTCTAAAATAGGAAAATCCTTTTTGTTCATTTTCCCCAAATAGCTGAGTAATTCCGGATCGTCCATCAGAGAAGAAATCGTCTCCTCATTTAATCCCTCCATCAGACTGGAAAGTTCCTGCTGATTTACCAGTCTGGCCGCATTCATACAGGAATCTTCCCCTTTCTTTCCTATCAGGTTCATGGGAATTGCTGCATTTTTCATTTCCCTGTAAATATTCATGTGCTTTAAGATTCTTTCGATCATCACGCTACCTCTGCCCTTTCTATTAATTCAGTAATCTCCGGTAACCCCATGCATTCGTCCTGGTACATATTTTCTGCCAGCTTAAGAAGATACAGAGCTTCCTTTTTTGCCATAAGCTTTTTCGCTGTTCCTGCAAAATTATCTTTTAAATACGAGGAAACGATCTTACAGTAGAGTTTTTTATGGCCATATGAATACTGCCCGTTCTTGTAAAACTCATAAATAGACTGAATCTCCTTATCCGTTTTTCTGTTTTCCCGTAATATCTGATTAAACTGCTGTTTGATGTTTTTTTCAGTTTTCCAGTGATCTATCCGTTTTTTCTGTTCCTTTAGCCATTCTTTCCGTTCCTGATATCTTTTCCGATCCTCTTCTGTCATATATTTCTGATACAGGGTTTCTCTTCGATAAGAATCACTTATAAATGGAAGAAGCAATTTGGAAAGCTCATATGCTTCTGACTGTTCCAGCCAAAGTGCTGTACTTTCCTTTAAAAGTAAGGCCGTCAGGTATTCTGGATAAATATCCGGATATTCATAAAAGAACTTCTTTTCTACTATTGAAAACAGTTCCCGGTGTTCCTCTTTTCCCAGAACTGGCGAAAAAAATTCGCACTCTCTATGTTGGATAGCATAGTATCCCAAGGAGAAAGTTTCCTTTAAAATCCTCCAGGGGCTTAAGAATTCGCATCCATCCATTCCAATCTCATTGATCAGAAATTTCAGCATAGGATAGGAATGCTCATTACAAAGACCCTTTATTTCACTTTTTAAATATCCTGCCATAAATTCCCATTTCTTTTCCAAATCTGGTTCTTCATTTTTATAATCCTTTACAAACTCTTCCAGATACTTTTTTCCATCCAAAATCCCATGCAGGATCAGCCGGTTGAAAACCGCGTAAAGTTCCCGCTCACTCTTTTTCCAGAAAACATCCTGGTATCTACTTCCTGTAAGGTTTTCATAACGTTCCAGATACTTCAGCAAACTTTTCGTACTGTATGTTTTGCCTTTCAGAGTATCTGTAACACACGCTTCAAATTCTTCCGAAGAGAGTTCTTTTACCAGAGGATCCCATTTTTCTTCTGTCAGATCAATGTAGTGCCACTCTTCCGGTTCATTACTTCTAAATGGAAACAACGTAAGAAACGTTTTTACATTTTCCACCCTGAACGTTTCATTCATGCATTTTTCCAGCCGTTCTCTAACGTCGATACGGACAGAAAGTTTCCCATATGTTCTTAAAATCCGTGAACAAAGTACATAAGCTTCTTCTGGATATGTCTCTTTTCCGGGCAAAAATGCCTCTAATACATTCAGCCCAATTTTTTCTGCTGTCAACCCTGAAAGGCTTATCCGATCGGGTCTCTCTACAAAATACATCAGTACAAAATTTAAAAAAGCGGTCTCTTTGTCGGAATATCCAAACATACGCATACGTTTTTCCAAAACGGCATCCGCATTTTTAGCATTTGTGCCTGTTAACTTTACCAGCAGTTTCAGGATATCCAGATCCTTTTTGCGATACCCTTTAAGCTTTTTCATTACTTTGCCTACCATCCACACGAAAAGATTCCATTCAGTAAATACGGATATCTTCCGGTTCTTTGAAAAGCTGTCAGCAAGTTTCTGTTTTATGCCTTCCCACAGTGTTTCATCATCTGGGAGGATGGACATGGCAAACAGCATTTCTTCTGCTCGCTCAAATGGATACGCATGCATGGCCTGTTTCCACCGATTCTTTTCCTTTTCCTCACAGATATAATTGATACTGATCAAAAACAGGTCTTTCTCTCCAAGAATCTGTTTTATCTTTTTCCAAAACAGATCCTTTTGAGTTCCATTGAACATACAGGTCTCCTGCAAAGGCATCATCCTTGCCAGGGCAAGTCCGAGGGCACGGTATGTCTGCTTTGTCAAGGTCAGATGTTCTCCGATGCGCTCCAGGACTTCTCCCGGATAATGCAGTCCATAAGCGGTTTCCATGTCTACTTTCGGCTTTTCCAGAAACATGTCATTTTCTTTTAATTGCATATAAATTTTATATTTTTCCTCATTAGATGACAGCTTATAGATCAGGTTCGTCATCTGCCGGTACAGGGTAATATCAAGCCATTCTTCATAAATCTTCCATTCCATCCGATTTCCTCCTGTTTTCCCATATAAAAAGGGGACTGTTCGCCAGTCCCCCAAAATTGTTCTTATGCTGCCAGGATAATCTTCTTTTTCCGGCTTGCATAAGTGATCGCCATTGTAGAATGTTCCATGCCTCGCTGTTTCTGGTATTGCTTTACATCTGCATAATTTGCAAACGAAAGGATTTTACCATTTTCCTCTAACAAGTTCTCTTCGTTATCTTCCATATTTTCACTCCCGCAGGAAGCCAGCGTCCAGTTTACATGGCAGACATAACAGGTCATGCCTGCAAATCCCAGATACTTATGTACATACTCTTCCGCTGCCTCAGCACTTGGAAAATAACGTGCATACTCCAGGGAACGGCAAACGATCCGGTCTTTGTACCATCCGGCAAAATACCGGTTCTTTTTCAGTTCAAGTACATACCCTGTCAGATAAATCTTCTGTAAAGCATTTTCTTCCTCGTCCATCATATCAAGAAGCTGTTCCGCATATATTTTTTTCCATTTCAATGTATTCTTCTTTATTCTTTTACGCAGCATTATCTTTTTCCTCCTCAGTTCCCACAATGAGTTTTTCTATCATTCTGTACAAGTTCCGGAAATTTCCAGCCTGTCTGCGGCGTGTCATGCAGTCCTGTTCAAATGCCCGGATCACAGCAGAAGTTCTTGCAAACAGTGTGAAGACTTCCTCATCTTTCAGCTGTATGGTAACCTCTTTTTCTTTCCGGTAGCTGTCTTTTTTACAATACTGCCCGCCATTGGCATTATGCATCGCTACACCGGTACCATTCTGTATCCTGACAACCCACGGATAATTTAAAACTTCTCCTTTGTTGTTGCGAACCTTCCTCTGTATGGAAAATACTGTAACTCTTCCCATGTTGGAATTCTTATCCTCGCAAAAGATCTTTTGCTGGAAGAATTTAAATTCCTGCACATTATTCCATATACGGGAGTACAGGTATTTTATGATTTCCGGGCTCAGATTTGCATAAACGCTGATGCTGTCTTCTTTGCTGTAGTCAACCATGACAGCGCGGATCCGGGAATAATCGCTGGCAAAGTCTTCGTGAAGATGCCAGAACTCCTTTGGTTCTGCCATCCGCAAAAAGCTATTAAATTCCAGTAACGTATTCTGTGTCTTATGAACACAGATCTGCTTTGATACATCCGTATTCTGTTCTTTTTCTTTCCTGTTTTTCCTGTTCATCCTTACCTCCTGATAAAACGCAGCAATTTCTTTGTCAGAAGAGCTGGAAGCTGTTCAAGATCCGTAATATCCAGAAAAGATTCCTCATAAATTTCCTGAATTGCTTCCTTGTCGCTTCCGATCGCAGCCGCCTGAAAGAATACTCCCTGCTGCAGCAGCTTTTTCCGAATCTTCTGAAGATCCCTTTTTGCCCCTATGCCTCCATACTGGTTTGCATTAGGTGCACCATCACTGATCACAAACAGCAGTTTCTGCTTTTCCGGTCGTTCTAAAAGACGGCTGCCAGCATACCACAATGCAGTTCCATCCCGGTTGCTTCCATAAGGCTGCATACCAGCGATCCGGAACCGATCCTTTTCATCCGTTTCAAAATCTGCGCAGCAATGCAGATACACTGTTTCGTCTTTCAGGTTCTCATGCCGGTATCCATCTGTATGATGTCCGCACACCAAAACCGGTATTTCTGATTCCATACAAAAATCATACAGGCAAAGTGCTGCAAGAATGGCATGATCCATCCGTTCCCCACACATGGAAAAAGAATTGTCGACCAGCACAGCCACACAGATATCCAGCTTTTTTCCTGGCTGTTGTTTCTTAAATACTGCCCGAGACGGTGCAGCTATGTTTCGAAGATCTACCCGACGTCCAAGAAAAAGCTTATGTTCCGTGCGTTCTTTCTGATTTTTCAATATAGGAAGCAGTTTCAGGCGAAGTCTCTTTTTTACCTGTTTAAGCTGCCCCTCATACTTTTCTGTCAGTAATTTTAAAAAATCTGATATCTCGGTCTTACGGCAAAGTTTTTTCTGTACCAGGTCATGGCCTTCTTCAAACGGTATCTCCATCAATTCCTTTTGAAGATGTTCGAAAATTTCTTTCTGTATCTTTTCATCAAGCGTCTCTTTCGCCATTTCATAAAGGATTTTTTGTAAGGCATTATCACTGGATGCTTCCGTTTCTGAGGCAGGGATGCCACATTCATTCTGTTTGTCTTCGAAGCCACCAGACTCCCTGACACATTTCGGAAGATTTTCACACAGCTGCTGTAGAAACTTCTGAAGCTCTGCCGTGCGCCCGTTTTCATGGTCTTCCGTTTCCTGATCCTTTCCGTTTCTTTCTGCTTTGTTTTCTGTTTCCGACTCCTGTTCCGTATCCTCTTTTCTGATCTTATCTTCATTTTGCTCAGTCTGTGACCCTGTGTTACCCTGCTTTTCTTCCTCCGGTTCTTCTTCGGATTCATTCGGGTTTTCCTTTTGCCCTTCACGCTCTTCCTGTTCTGGCTTTTGCTCTTCATTTTCTGTACTGTTCTTCTCTATTTCATCTATGATTTCCGCAAAATATTTCCAGATTATCAGAAGGATATGGTTGGTGGCAAGATATCTCTCCATGTCATCTGCTGCCTTTCCCGCTTCATCAATGACCGGCATAAGCAGTTTTAGTGTATCAATAAGCTCGTAATCCGCACCATCCCAGGCATTGACCCTTGAAGACAAGGCATACTGTGCACACAGGTTCATAAGAATAGATAACCTGTCTTTCTCCGTTTCCAGCATTTCCCTAAGTGTTGGAAGCCATTCCACATTTCGGTCACGATTCATAAGGATTCCCCTGCGGATGCTTCCTGGAAAAAGGGCGCACATCTTCTCTTCTATGTACATATCATTCAAAAGATTGCTGAGATAAGATGCTGTCTGCAGAAAGATAGAAAGGATTGCTTTATCTTTTCTTTCAAAGTGGACATTCATCGCATCCAATGCCTCTTTTTCCTGTGCATTTTCCGGTACTGGCTCCTTTGGATACCAGCTGCCATTTAACATATGCTCGGCATACCTTTTT
Source organism: Blautia sp. MCC269 (assembly GCF_018785655.1). Lineage (NCBI taxonomy): Bacteria > Bacillati > Bacillota > Clostridia > Lachnospirales > Lachnospiraceae > Blautia > Blautia sp. MCC269. Next base: position 169,571 of record NZ_WQQE01000003.1, read on the forward strand.
CTAAGTGCAGAATCCGTATACCGGTAATGTCCGCATTCATGTCCCAGAATCCCGATCAGGCTGTCACTTTTTAATTCCAGTGTCAGAAAACTTGCCGTAATCTGGTTTCCAAGATTTACGGCAACTGTTTCTCCCTGATTCCATCCTGCAATCCCTGAATTTTTATCATCGTATAACCGTAATGTAGTCAACTTTCCACCGGTGATTTCATGCCCGATCGAGGTCAAAAGATCACGATACTGCGGCGTATGAAATACTTTTTCCGGTGTCAGTTTTTCTTTCTCTGCACATATCCGTTTCCGGTATAAAGCCTTTTTCATTCGTTTCCTCCATCCGTTTTTAATCCACATCACAATGAGGAAGAAGAAAGACGCGTTCCATAGTTCCCCGTTCTTCCCTGTCCATGGATGCTTTACTGAGCAGTGCTGTCCATGCTGACCTCCTGAGATCATTGGAAACCATGTAACTTAACACCCAGTTTTCCAATTCCCGGTATCCGCATACGCCATCCGTAATATCCTGTTCGATCAAATATTCATGGATCTTGCAGACCGTGGCAGCCATAAAGGACAGAAGTTCTTTGTTTTTAAACCCGGTTCTTTTCATTGCCCTTTTTGCCATTTCCTCTTCTGTCAGGGCTTCCTTTGGCTGAATCAGATTCATTCGGGAAAGAACTGACTGGTTGAAGTTCTGACAGCCAACATAATCCAGATTGGTGGTCATGATCACAATGGTATCCGGATTTCTCCGTATCTGTTCTCCATTTACCAGATCGGTTACAGCTCCATCGTCAAACAGGGAGTTTAATCTCGTAAGTGTCCCAGGTTTTTCAATCATGGCCGGCTCTTGAATTTCAATCACAGATGGTTCCCTGCATGCCTTTACGATTTCTGACTCTTTTAATAAGAAGTCTTTTTCATTTTTCGACTTTTCATAGCCTTTTTCATAGACTGCTCTCAGGATCTCCTGAAAGGCTTTTTCCCGGCTGATTCCCTCCTCATAAATGCCATTTACCGTTGCAAGAGCTGATGCAGGATCCATTTCAATGTCTTCCAGACGTGGCAATTCCATTTCCAGATGCGCTGTACCTCCCATATTTGGTACGGTGGTCGCTAAAAGTTCCAGTTCATCCGTTCCTGGTCCACAGGTGAACACATAATATGGAAGCCCTAAGATCTGGGCGATCATTCTGGCATCCGTTGTCTTTCCAGTACCGGCATCGCCTGTCATCATAAACAGCCTTGCCGGTGTCTTATCCACCATCTGCAGGATTTCTTCAGCTTCCTTACTTACCAGATAGTCTTCCGGAAGCGAAGGGATCCTTTCTTTTGTCCTTTCATTTACATCCCATCTGCCAGAGTAGATCTGTTTTAATTCAAAAAGTGTTCTTTTTGTCTTCTCATTTACAGGCAAAAGCACATGAAACTTTCCATAGATTTCATCGTTTGGTGCATATACCCCGGCCGCAATTTTATATTCCGGAAGCACATCCTCCAGTTCCTCTGCACGGAACTGGCTCTTTTCCAGCGGGATTGCCTGCTGCGGATTTGCTATTACTTCGCAGTACATGGCATCGCAACAGATAAATGCCGCCCTCAGTGCAGCTTCCATGTCTTCCCATTCCTTTTTTTCCTGTTCTTCAAGTATGTAGAAATTTTTTTTGAACTCTTCGTTAAATAAAGGATTATCCGGGACCAGATTGGCATAAGCCAAAAGGGCCAGGTACTGCTCGCCTGTGTTTTTGCCCTCCCGGATTCCCGGAAGCTTCTCGTTTTTTTCTTCTGTCTTTAAAATCCCACTGAAACGTCCGTTTTTCGAATTATAAGTCATTACATACTTTCCCTGATTTCCAGGATATTCCATGCAGAAATAATTTATGGCATCCCTGCCCCTTTGTATACCGGCAGCACCAGAGTCTTTTTCTTTCCGGATCTGAATCAGTGTCAGAAGAGCATGTAACGTAGGCCCATGAAGGCGCGATACTTTTCCCTGCTTCCTGATATTTCGCATGGAACAATCCGCTTCATCATAGCTGATCCGTTTTTTCCCAGCTTTTTCCAACATCATCCGAAATGGGTCCGGAATGGGTTCTTTCATAATCCATGGTGCATAAAAACAAAGATCTGGCATTTTGTTCCCTCCTCTTTCATTATGTGATTTTCTGCATACGAAGGAAAGAAACAGGCAGAGCATTGGATTTTTCCAACGTCTGCCTGTCATTCATTCTTTATGCGCTCTTTTCCTGTTCCAGGATTGCTTCATATATTTTTCGGATACGGTACCCAAACATGGTGTTTCGCCGGCTGATGTAATCCGTCCGGATAGCCTGTGCGATTGCACGTTTGCTTCCCACAATTATAAACCTTTCTCTGGCTCTTGTTACTGCTGTATAGAAAATGTTTCTGCGAAGCATCCACCGGAAACATGGAAGCATTGGAAGGATTGCCATCGGATATTCACTGCCCTGAGCCTTATGTACCGTAATCGCGTATGCCAGTGTCAGCGGCCAATAGTCTTCCTCCTGATATTCCATGACCCGGCCATCTCCAAAATCTACACGCATGACCATTTTTTGATCTTTCCGAAAAATCCCTATGACTTCTCCAATGTCGCCATTTGCTACTTCATCGTTGTTTTTTGTCTGCATGACCCGGTCACCTTCCCGGTAAGTATTCCTGCCATTTGTGATTTCCGGATAACCGAAACGCTTTGGATTCGCAATGTCACGCAATACCAGATTCAATGCATCCGTACCTGCTTCCGTATCTTTTCGAAGCGGTGACATCACCTGCACTTCTTCCAGAGAACCGTTTCTCTGCAGTACTTCTTTTCGATAGATTTTCTGTATCTTTCGCGAAGCCTCCTCCGGTGTGGAAGCCGGAATAAACTGAAAGGTATCATCAAACACCAGATCCAGCTGATTCTTATTGATCTTAATGGCATTCTGGCTGATGGTGGAATTCCCTTCCTGTCGGAAACATTCATCTAAGACAGTTACCGGAAATACGCCGGAATCAATGATCTCCTGAAATACTTTTCCAGGCCCTACGGATTCGATCTGATCTTTATCACCCACCAGAACCAGTCTGGCACCGGATTTAATACTGGCAAACAGTTTGTCCGCCAGATACATATCGACCATGCTGAACTCATCTGCTATGATCAGGTCATCTGGAATTGGCTGCTCGTTCTTCCATTCTTCCTCTCCAGCTTCTCCGGTAAGCCCTATGGATTTATGGATTGTCAGTGCTGGATACTCTGTACATTCCCGCATTCGCCTTCTGGCGATGCCTGTAGGTGCACATAAAAGGATCACCGCATTTTTATCCAATGCTTCCTGTACAGCAATGATGAAACGGATCACCGTAGTCTTTCCTCTGCCGGGTCCTCCTGTAATGATGGATACCGGGTTTTCAAAGACATTTTTTACTGCCACCTGTTGTTTCGCATTCAAAATAATATCCTGTTCTTTCTGGATCTTTCTTAAAATACGGTCAACATTTACAGCCATTCCCGTCTGCATATGGAGCCTGACTAATGCGGCAGCAGCTCCCAGTTCGGCCTGGAAGCTTTTGCGTGTATAAAACCCTCCATCGTGGCAGACCAGGCTTCCATCTGTATGGATCATATCATTGCCTGTATCCCGGATTGCTCTTTCAGAGACCGGTGAAACATCTTTGTTGTGATTTAAAAGTTTTTCGACACGTTCAATAATGTCCTCTCTTTTTAAATACAAATGTCCTTCGCCTTCTGCTTCTGACATAATATGCAAAATAGCAGCCTTAATGCGAAGGGGATCATCTGCACGGAAATGTTTTGCCTTTACTGCAATCTGGTCAACAGTCAGAAATCCAAATCCATGAACCTCACAGAGCCGGAAAGGCTCCTCTTTCACGATCATAACTGCAGCAGGACCAAATTTCTCCTGTATTTTTGAAGCTTTTGCAGGAGTCACCCCAAAAGGGGACAAATACATCATCAGTTCCCGGATGGAACTGCTTTTTTGAGTTTGCGCGCCATGGGCGCGCTCTAACGGGTGTAAGTCCCGAACATGCCCAGATAGTGGGAAGTGTATAGCT
>NZ_WQQE01000035.1:0-285 GCF_018785655.1 Blautia sp. MCC269
TTTCAAACGCTGCATTTTCCGTTTTTCCTGTTCCAGCAGGACAGTGGTTTTTTCATATTCCTGCTTCAACTGTTCCAAAGTTTTTTCCATGTTCTCACATCCTTTACTGATAAGATAAAGAAAGACCATCCGCAGACAGTCCGTGTGTCAGTGCGTCTATAAAACCCGATGAAAAGGGAAAAACGCAGAGCGGATTTCTCTTTTTGGCGGGTACACAGGGGATAGCCGCTTTAGCGGCGCAAGGGGGTGTAGCCACCTTGTCGGAGCGAAGCGAACGCAGACCTC
>NZ_WQQE01000036.1:0-12357 GCF_018785655.1 Blautia sp. MCC269
AAAGCAGCGCCTCATTCGAAGAAGCTTTTAAGTTTGTGGGATAAGTTTGTGCAAAATTCGATATTTGCTCATTTATAGTTGATAAAAAAAAGACAATATCATGAAAACCTGTTGTTTATTCCACAAAGAAAGACCAGACATTTCTGCCTGGCCTTTCCTCATGAGCATCCTCTATGAGGAGTTCTTATTTTTTCTTTTTTCTCTTTACCGCAATTCCTGCTGCACCACCAATTACCACTGCTGCTGCAAGAATTCCAACCCATACGCCAATCGGTGTATCATCTCCGGTCTTTACAGAAGTACGTCCTGTCGTTCCTCCGTTATCAGATGTACCACCGCCTGGTGTATTGTTATCCTGAGAAGGTGTCACAGAAGGCTGTGTTCCCGGTGTCGGTGTCGGAGTCGCTGTCGGATCAGGTTCTGTCTCCTGGCTGTTTGTAATCTCAATGCTGTTGATATAGCTTTCGCTCTTATTCAGAACTACATCGCCTTCACCACTTACGTCAAACAGGAATGTGTCCTTATCAATCGGATTTCCTTCTTCATCTGTCTCCATTACTGTATAAGTAACAGAATCCGGTTCCTCATTTGCCTCGAAAGAAACCTCGGCCCTTACTGAACCATTCTGTTCAAGTTCTACATTATTGATCAGTGTAAGTGTTCCATCAGACTCTTCTCTGAAAATACCGGCATAGAAAGTATCCGCTACTGTATCTTCGTTTCCGTCGACAAGGACTTTCTTGGTAATATCAATATATCCTCTTAAGGAGAATCCATCCGGAATAAAGTAATAGTAGTTATTTACATAGGACACGGATTCCGCGGTACCACTCCTGCTGACTGTAGCTTCATTGGACTCATTCTCATCAGGATCTGTAACATTGTAATAAAATGTATTTCCGTCCTCCACTTCGATCACATCATTGATCGTCATCGGATCTCCGTTTTCATCCAGCTCAAATATATAATAGGTTCCATCCGGCACATTGGACCAGGTCGCTGTTCCACTGTGTGCATTGACAAGATGAATATCCTTCATATAATCACTGCGAAACGGAATGGTTCCATCTTTATCCAGAAACAGGCCAACCTTATAAACCGCATCATCTGCTTCCATGTCAAGAACATCAAAATTCTTGTCAATATAAAACAGCTGCTTGGTAACCTGAATTTTCGTTTCTTTTCCACTGTCATTTGTTACAGCTTTCGGATATGCCTGAACATCATAGGTCCATCCGGTTCCCTCTTCTGCAAAAGGAACCGAAAGAAGCATTGGGGAAACAGACACCTTACCATCCCGGTTATCCTGTACAATCAGATACATGCCTTCCTGCTGATTGCTGTACACGATTTTTCCCTGTGCGTCTGACTGTTTTTCAATTCCGGTAAGCCCGATTTTTTTTACTGCGGCAGAAAGAGTCTCTGCGGCAGAATACCAGTCTTCCGCTGTTTTCAGATTTTCAAAATCGACTCCCGTAAACTGAAGCGCACTGTCTGCCACAAAATGCACATTTCCATCATAGGATACACTTCCTACTTTATAGAGTGTCAGCTTTACATTTGGAATCGGTTTCTGGGTTCCGTCATCTCCGGTTTCCTGAACGGTCAGGCTGATAGTTCCGGTTTTTCCGGCTTCATAATTACCGGCCAGAACAATCTGTGACAGACTGCCGATCAGCATTACGCCCATCACCAGAAATGCCAGAAAACTGCTAAAAAAATTTTTCCGCTTAGTTCTCTTTTCCACTTTTTTCTGCCTCCTCTTTTTCTCCCGATACCCGCCTCTTTTCACCGCGACGGACAATCAGATAAACCAGCAGTATCAGGATAACAAGCACTACACTTCCCGCAGCCAGAACCTTTTTCGGATCTGTCTTTGCAAGCATCTGCGGAACTGTCTCATTACTTTCCTCTTCTTCCACATATTCTGTACGAATTCCCCGCACAAGAAGTCTGTGTGTATTTACACCATATGGGGTACAGGTGACAAGGGTTACAAGATCTTTTCCTTCTACGATATCCAGTTCACTGGTTTCATCCGGAAGAACCGTCTTGATCTGATCTACTTTGTAGGCCAGATTTTTTCCAAGAATATGCAGAATAAAAATATCCCCGATTTCCATCTGATCCAGATCTGTAAAAAGCTTCGCATTGGGAAGGCCTCTGTGTGCCGCAAGTACCGCATGTGTACCTGCTCCTCCAATAGGAAGGCTGGTTCCCTCTACATGCCCCACACCTTTTTCCAGGACATTTTTGCTGAGTCCGTGATAAATTGCAAGCTTTGCCTGAATTTTTGGAATTTCAATACTTCCCATCAGACCATCGCCATTGGGATCAAGAACCTCATCATAAGGATGTGTCGGTTCATAATCCTTTTCCTCATCAAAAGCGTCCACAATGGAATTCACAGGATGTTCCGCATTGTATTCTTCTGCCTCTTTCCAGAGCTTCTCATAATTCTCTTCTGAAAGATTCGAAGTCGACTGTTCATATTTGCTGATCAGTTTTGCATTCCTGTACTGATTCCACATATCACTGAATGTAGGATAAAGAAAAATTCCTGCCCCTGTCAGAAACACTGCTGCTATAAAAATATTAAGGACAACATTTCCTTTTTTCTTCTTTTTCTTTTTTGCCATAAATTATTTCCTGCGTCGTTTTTTGTTCTGAACAGAATTGATTACTGTTACAAGAACAGCTGCAATCACAATTCCGATTACAACACAGAGAAGGATCATCGGAAGAGACGGATTGGTAGCTCCGCTGACTTTCTTCTCTGATTTTTGCGCTTCTTTCGCAGCTTCTACAGTTGTTCTGTGTCCCCGCACAAGAAGTCTGTGTGTATTTACCGCATACGGAGTACAGGTGACAAGTGTCACATAATCTTTTCCCTCTGTGATTGCCAGAGACTCTGTCTGGTCCGGCAGAACCGTCTGAATCTGATCTACTTCATAGGCAAGTGTCTGATTCAGAATATGCAGATAAAAAACATCTCCTTCTTTTACAAGGTTCAGATCTGTAAAAAGCTTTGCACTGGGAAGTCCACGATGTGCGGAAAGAATTGCATGGGTGCTTTCTCCGCCAACCGGAAGACTGCTGCCAAACAGATGTCCGGCACCCTTCTCCAGCGATTCATCTGTTGTGTAATGATAAATTGGAATCTTCACATCGATCACAGGGATCTCCACATATCCCATCATACCATCACCATTCAGGTTGAGAAGAGATTCGTATGTACTGTCTTTCTCTCCATCTCTTACAGAAAAAGCATCCGGTACACTTTCCTGTTTAATCTGTTCGTTATATTTCTCTGCTGCCTTCCACATGCTGTCGATCTTCTTCGAATTCTCATCCGAAGAAACACTGCTGCTATATTTGCTGATCAGTATATTGTCCCTGTGTTTATTCCAGGCATCGCTGATCATCGGATACAGCAGTATGGACAACCCTATCAGAAACAGCAACCCAAGTCCAATATAATTTTTCTTCTTATTCTTTCTCATAGGTTTCTCCATACTGTTGTATTACCGTTTCCGGCCTCCGAAGAGGCCGGGCGGTAACTGATTTACTTAATTATTACTTTGGTTCTGTTGTTTATAAATATTCAGAAAAAGCTGACCAAATGATCTCTAAGGATTACTCCTCAGATGTTCTTCTGCGGCTGATGAAGAAAGCACCAGCTGCAACAGCCATAACTACAACACCGATAATAGTGAAGAGGTATGTTCCCATTCCACCTGTGGATGGAAGAGTGCCCATCTTGGTATTTACGATCTCAGTTGTGGAAGATGTTCCATCAATCTTTGTAATAGTGCCGTTATTGTAAGTTGCTGTATAAGTAGATCCTGGATTTCCATCAATTGCAATAGTATAAGACTTCAGAGTACCATCATCATTATATGTTGCACTAATCACTACTGTATGTTCCTGTGTATCAAGAGTAAATCCTTCCGGAGCTACAGTCTCGACAAGTTTGTAAGTACCTGCATCAAGACCCTTGAATGTCATATGACCATCTTCGTCTGTTGTAGCTGTATAAACCTTGTTGGAATCAGTTGTGCTTGTAAGAGTAAAGGTTGCACCTGTAGCTACGCTTGTTTGGGTATTAGAATCAATCTCCTCTTTACTCTTTGTAGAAATAACTTTTCCGTTCTCATCAACTTTTACAAGCTCTGTTGTTTTTCTGTTATGTTCTGTTTTGGTTCCGTTGATATTTCCGTCGATTGCAAATGTATAGTGGTATGTTTTCTTCTCATCTGTTCTTGCAGTTGAGTTACTTGACGGATCATTTGAATACTCTACATATACAGTATTGGTATGTGCGTCAAAGTTTACTTTTGTGTCATCTGTTAATGTAGCTGTATAAGTTACCTCTACATTTTTTCCACCATTATTGAGGATAAATGTTTTTGCAAAGGCAACTTTAACTGTCTGTCCTTCAGCCTGCAGTGCAAATGTATCGTCACCTGCCTGAATAACATCATCACCAACTTTTACTACAACACTTCCATTTTTTACAGCAAGTCCATTTAATGTATCGTTGATGGTATAAGTTACATTTGAAGAATCATTGTTGTATTCTGCACTGTACTCAGGAATTGTTGAAGTAATTTTGTAGTTTACCTCATCATCGATTGCTACATCATCACCTTTATTATTTCCAGAGCCTGAATTTACAATTGTTTTGTCTACAGTTACTTCATTGGATTTTGCATAACCTTCAGTTCCGTTTAAACTCCATTTCTGAGATGCATCAATCGGATTGGAAGTCATGGTCTTATCGGTTCCGCTTACGCTGTAGTAAACACCTGCAAGCATCGGGTTATAAACTTTTGCCGGTTTTGTATTATTTGCACCAGCAGTTACAAGAACGATCCAGTAACCTGCAGCAACATCTGCAGTATAAGTAGTTCCATTACCTGTAAGTGTTACTCCACCGCCATTGCCTGCAACAACTTTTGCCAGAGCTGCAACCTCATCAGCTGTCGGAGCTAAAACATCCGCAATATCATAACTGGAATTTACTTTCTCATATCCCCGAAAACCTTTTCCAGCCTGATATTTTGCTTTTGTGATCTGGTACGCAGTTACTGTTAAACCTGCTTCTACGTTATTAACAGTAATTGTTGCCCTATCTGCCGCTGTAGGCTCCTGGCCATCAGCAAAGACTGCGGTGCACATAGACAGAACCATAACTGCTGCCATTAATAACGCACCAATTTTCTTGAATAAATTCTTCATACTAGTCTCCTTTCTTTCTATCCCTTTTCCTTTTTCATTCTCCTCGTATTTCCATTTACAATAATGAGTCACGATCTTTTTGCTTCTTCCTCCCTCCGTTTATTTTTTATAAACAACAGGAGTGCAGTCGCAAGAATCGCCACACCACTGATTGTAAATCCATAGATTCCGGGGCCACCGGCACTCGGTAAGTTATAAATTTTGTTGTTTTTGATTGTCAGTACATTACTTCCATCAGAAGAACTTAAGGACCACATGGCGTTCTCTGTCTGAAGAGTATTGCCATCTTCATCTGTAAGGATGATTGTTCCGTTTTTCTGTTTGAAGTAAATCTGATCTGCCAGTAAAGTGCATCCATCCGGTGCCTTTGTCTCCACCAGGTAATACTGCCCTGGTGAAAGATTTCTCAGAGCTTCTTCCTGATGATCGTTGTCAATCACAATTGGATCTGAATTTACTTTACTGTATCCGGTTCCGTTACGATCTTTCTTATACAGATCGAATTCCGCACCTGCCAGCCTTGTCTCACTGCCGTCTGTACTGTTCAAAATCTTAACCAGGTCAAGATCCGCAGTATTTTCTGTGTAGGTGTTTTCAATTGCAACTTCTGCATTGCGGCCATCTGTAATTTCATAGGTTCCTGTTGCAAACATTGCCCACTGTTTCGGATAGTCAAAATGCAGGATGTTCTGGCAGTCATACCGGATTTTTGCACCTCGGAAAATCATGGTTCCTTCAATGCCTTCTCCACTGTAGAAATAACAGTTATCCAGTGTCGCGTTATTATCAAATCCGTTAATGGATTTAATAATATTTATAATCGCCAGTCTTTCATCAATACTTGCAGGATTTCGGGTCCATACAAAGGTTCCCTGACCCTTGGTCAGTTTTGCCACAATTAAATTCTGTACACCAATTTCGTAATCCTGTTGATTACAATTTGTGACTCTGTCTTTTGCTGTATACTTATAAGTCGAAGCCTCTGTGGTAACATCCACACCGTTCTGTTCCGGATTCTGAATTGTTGTTCCATTGATCTTTACTTCTGAGGAATATCCGTTTTTGTTGTAATTGCTCTCTGTAACGTGATACGTACCTGTTCCACATCCCTCAATTTTCCAGGTATAAGTCCAGGTGGTACCGCTTCCTGTTACGAACGCATCCCTTCTTAAGTAAAGATCCTGTGCGAAATCAACATAAGTATTGGTTTCTGTATCCAGTTTCTTTCCGGTTACCGTGATCTTATATGGAGGTTCCGCATTTGCAAGTTCTCCGATCTCGGTATCCGTAAGACCTTTAAAGGTTTTTGATATTCTGATAAATGTCTGATCCTGTTCCTGGCCCTGATTCTTCGGAGTATTGGTAACAACCACATTCGCGTCCTGACCAAGTTTGATGCTTCCATCTGCTATATGACCATCAGTGTCTGTAACCACAGATGCATCCGCATTATTCACTGCTTTGTCAGGAGTATCATACTTCTCGGAATTCAGATCTACCTCTTCAACCCGGAAACTTGTTCCGGAAAGAATACTTGTTACTGCAACTGTGTATCCGGCAGGTACGCCGGTTACAGTTCCATCGTCTGTTGTCTTGCGGCCACAGACAATTGCATCACTTCCATTGGATGCCAGTGCACCGGAAGCATTGTAATACCAGTAGTTGTTATCTTCATCCAGCAGATAATAATCACCATTTGCATATGGGACTAAAACATTATTCTGATTGGAAAGCTGAATGCGGAAACTGAAGGTATCCTCTACAAAAATATCATCTTTGATCTTCTTGGTAATCTGAAGTTCTCGACTGTTGGCTGCCGAACAGTTATTGGTATAAACCACAACCGGTCGTACATTTACTGCCTTTTTATCAGTCTCAACCTTCTTGATTACTCCCTCTCCGGTTTCCTTGTTATCTTCATCATACTCTTTGTATCCGGTATCATTAATTTTAATCTGGCTGTATTCTTCGGACTTTACTCCGATCTCTCTTACATAATATTTCCTGTTCGCCTGTAAATCGGTAAAGATTGCAGACTCATCTGGTTTCAGATAAAAGACATTCTTGTATGGCGTTCCATTAATTTCCTTATCACCAAATTGAATTTCCTGGCTCGTCGGTTTACCTGCATTTCCATATACTGCACTGCCATTTCCCAGAGGAACATATTTATCAGAATAGATTTCATTTCCCTGGCTGTCTTCACCAACAATATCCTGTGCATATAACTGGAACGCAAACTCTACATTACTGTATTTTTCTTTATCAGTATTGCTGAGCTCTTTTCTTACTTCTACCTGTCCCTCCGGAATAACCTGGATGTTAAACTTCATATGAAGGTTGGAAGCACCAGCTCCTCGTTCCATATAAAACATCTTAAAGGAATGAGTTGTAAAATCCCTAAAAGTATCACCGTCGAAATAATTATCAACCTTACTGCTATCCCATTTTGTTCCATCCGGGAAATATCCTGCTGAACGGAACATTTCTTTAATAGTAGTTGTATACTCCTTTGGTACCTGTCCTGTATTACAATCCTTCCAGCTTACAACTCCGGTCTCAAAATTAATCTTACCGGAATGGGCATCGTGTACACCACCAATATCAAGTACCAGAACATCATCGATATAAATCCACATGTCGTCATCGCCATTGAATTCATAGATCATGGATTCTTTTTTGGAACTATTCGGAGGTGTTACCTTTCCAGCTTTTGGCTGAAGGAAATTACCATCCATTTCCATACCAAACTGGTAATCATTCGTACCCTGAGTCTGATAAAGTACTTTTCCCTTATCCGGATCGCTGTCATCCAATTCATTACCATCTTCATCATATAAATTATGGGTATTAGATGCATATTTGCCATCCGCAATTGCATTATATGGCATAAAGTTTCCACGGCTGTAGAAATATGAGGTACTATCTCCTCTTGGTGTTCCTATTGCATCATAAACCGTAAAATTCGCTGATGTTCCAGGATTACTTCCTAAATATGCGTAGTTATTGAAACTGCTATATTCATAATATCCTGTCTGGTCATAAATGGTTTTTAAGAACAGATGATTTACTGTTGTTGTTTTTCCACCGGAAAACAGACTTTCCAAATTCGAACTATTACTTTTTACCGTTGGATATCCATTAGGTGCAAGAACGTTGTTTAACAGTCCTCTCTTGATATTTCCATTTCCATAGTCACCACCAAGAGTAAGCCAGGTACTCTGATCTGAATTCGGTCCGATCTTTTCACTGCTGTTACCCCATAAATCCTTCATCTTCATGGTAATACCATCGCTGGTATGGTCAACAGTCTCAACCGTTTTCAGGTTTTCTACCTTCTGATAAACAAAATATACTGTATTACTTCCAATATCGTACCATGCTGTCGTATCCTTCACATTCCGATCAGAAGTATACTGATATTTCCCGTTATTATAACGAACATTATTTACTACAGTTCCCTCTTCTCCTGCTGAGGAAGCAACTTTAGCTTTCTTGAAAGCATAGCCGCTAATCTTCGGAGCATCTGCATATGCTGTTGTATGTGAGTTTCCACTCCATGTTACAGATTTATTACCACTTCCAATAGAATTTCCTGTTGTATCAATCAACTGAATTGACAAACTTCTCCGAGCATCCTGCCAGGTAATCGTGAACACCGAAAAGCTATCCGTCTCAAATTCCGCTTTCTGAATTTCATTCTCTGCGGTAGTCTCAACTTTTGCAGTTCCCTGCTGTGTCATATCAACAACAGACTGCACATTACCAGCTTCATCCTCTACAAGATGCATCACTGCAACAGAAAGCTCCTGTGCATCTGTGGCTTCTGTATTCTCATCCTCCAGAGATATCTCCTCATCAGCTTCTGAACTGAATGTTGATGTCTCTGTGCTCTCTTTGATTTCCTGAGGAATTGATGATGCCTGATAATCCATGGAAACTTTAACTCTTCCGTTATTTGGCTCAATTTTATTTCCCTCATTGTCCTGGAAATAAATATCATATGCAAGAAAACCTGCAACTGTATAATCCCCTTCTTCAGCTTTTGCATGAAGCTGAGATTCTACTTCTGAATACTGAGCATTGTCTTTTTCAACAGGTGTTACGACCAGTTCCGCATCTTCAGGAAGAACATCCTTATCTGCAGTTGCTGTCACAACTACATTCCCTACCGTCTTGGAATAAGTAACAGGACCTTCCTGCGTGAGATCATCCGTCACTTCCTCTTCCGCCGGCTCCTCATCACCCGTCTCAACCACCTGAACCATATCACTTCTTATGTAAGCTTCCGTTCCCGCGTAAGAAACTCTGTACCAGGTTGTCCCGTCTTCTGCTGTAACAGTTTCCAGAACGGTAAGCTGTGTACCTGCTTCCACAGTTGTAACTACATCCGCATCTTCTGATGGACTGACACGAAGATTTACATCATCTCCAATGACAGTTACAATAACAGCTTCCTCTGATGGAACCTGTGTAATCTCAGGTTCTTCTTCTGGAACTTCTGTAACTTCCGGTTCTTCTGCCGGAGCTTCTGTTACGGTCGGCTCTTCCGTCGGTGCTTCTGTAACTTCCGGTTCCTCTGCCGGAGCCTCTGTTACGGTCGGCTCTTCAACCGGTGCTTCTGTTACTTCCGGCTCCGGTGTAATCTCACCGTCTGAAATATCCACATCACTATCATTTCCCTCTGAATCAATAGGAGTGTCTGAATTTTCATCCTCACCAGAAACTGTTTTAGGGGAGTCCCACATCACCGCAAAAACAGCGGAATTTCCAGTTTCTGCCTGAATGGTCTGTACCTGCTTGGTTTCTGTTACATTCAGAACCTTCAGATCTTCATTCGGCTGTAAAACATAAGCTTCTGTCTCGCCGGTGCTGCTGTTATAACGAAGTTTTTCAACAGTTACACTCGTATTGGCTGCATCGGTAAGTTCCGGTGCTGCCGGTGTCTTGTATTCAATTGTTACCTTCACTCTGCCGTTCGGCTCAACTCTGTTTCCGTCAGCATCTGCAAAATATACATCTAACGCAAAAAAGCCCCGCAGGCTGCTGCCCTTATCTTCGGCCGCCTTCGAAAGCTTCTGAGATACTGTATTATAGAGTACTGATGAATTTTCGTTTACAGTATCGGCTTTCAAAGATGTATTTTGAGGAAGAGCTCCTTCTTCCTGCGCCTCTGCTGTTACTTTAACAGAATCATTTTCATATGTAAGCATAGTTTGCTGCGCCTGTTTTTCCTGGTCTGCGCTGCTTACATCCGGTGTCGATTCTTCGGCTTCGGGTCCCGATGATCCTTCACCATCTGTGAACAGATCATCTGTTCCATCTCCAAATGTCTCACTCGCGGAGATCGTGTATGCACTTGGCACACAAGATACCATCAACGCCAAAGCCACCATAAATGCCAGGATTTTTCTGAACTTATCTTTCCTCAATTTCTTCATACCTTTCCTGCTTTCCTGTGTGTGCATTAACGTGTACTATAATTCTTATTATTTTTCTTCCGTTTATATTCCTCTCTTCTTAAAAAAGCTTCAGGTTTTTTATCTGGTAATTAAAGCTGTTTCATACCGCAAACTTTTTATATTTACAGGATTCTCATGTCAATACAAAAAACATTTTTGGTATCCAATGATATCCAGATAAAAACTTTGGCTTCTTCTCCTTTCTTAAATATCGTTCTTTTTTGTTTTTGTTGAATATTTTTAAGTATTATCTGATTATTTGTCTTATTTATTATAACGTGAACCCAATTGTTACGTAAGGCCCATTTGGCTACAAAAAGGTGCCTTTGAACATCAATTTAACATATATTGTTTCAATTCCTCACGTTTCTTTATATCCAGCTTACAGAAAATATCCGTAAGATAATGTTTCACCGTATTCACAGAAATCCCCATATGTGCTGCAATTTCTTTATTCGTCCATCCACCACTTGCCTGCATCACAATTGAAAATTCCATAACAGTCAGTTCATCGGTCACTTTGTTCTTCGTTTCAGGATTATGCACTGCCATCCATCCTCTGCTGAAAGACAGTACTCCATCTGTAATCCTTTTGTAGGCGTCCGGATCATTTTTCCGAATGCAAACCTCTATCAGTCCCTGAAGGAGTCCATGATGTTCTATAAACGGCTCTACAAAATCATCCTTCTCCGCCATTTTCCATCCTTCCATCAGATCAATCTGCGCTTCTTTTTTATACCTTCTGTTAATTCTGCACGTCGACATCATACACCGGAGATAAACCATACTGATCGGATAAGTCTCCCTCGTCATAAACAACGCTGCTTTACACATTCCATAAGCACTCCAGTACTCTCCGTTCAGATAAGCCTGATGTGCCAGTACATACACCGCAAAAAGTCTCAGCCCCTCAGAAAGAATGCCACTGTATTCCCACAGCGGCGGAATTCCCTCTGCTGGAAGATGAAGAAGCACCGCACCAACATATCCTGCCAGTACACAAGATGCCTGCAGTTCCTCCGAAATCTCTTTTTTCATTGCCTTACTGATGCATTCCTGAATTCCCTGCAGACCTCGCTTCGAAGCAACCGATCTGCCAAGTGTCAGATTTGCATAACAATAAAGCATACACGCCGAAAGGCGCAATTCCATTTTTTCATTTTCCAGATACAGTTCTGTAATCTCACAGCACTCTTTTGCTTTGCCCGTAAAATAATACAACTCAGCCATCGCAATATTTCTGAAATCTTTATCCTCAAACTGCTCCACTGTCTCCAGGGCTTTTCCCGGTTCAAAAGAAGAATTTAAAAGCGGAAGTACCGTATATTTATTCATTTTCCACCCTCCGTGGTCATACCAGTATTCATTCAAGAATCTCCGCAATGAAGTTATTCTCTGAAGTCTCCGAATCTCAAATTTATGCTGTTTTTTAGTTATACGGATATTCAAAATCCGTCGTTTGTCCCGTTCATTATAGTAGAAAACTATTAAGAAATAAATTCAAAGTTTTTACAAAAATCCGTCAAAAATTTCCACTATCAGTATCTATTATGCAAAGCATATATTCTCCATACAGTCAAGACCACCCGCTTAGCGGGTGGCTTGCTCTGTCCCTATAAGGGACTATTCCCTGCTTGCGCCCGGAAGGCGCACT
>NZ_WQQE01000037.1:0-41459 GCF_018785655.1 Blautia sp. MCC269
CAGCTAATCCAGCTAACATTTTCGAACGCTTTGAAGCCCGTCGCCAAGAGGATTTGAACCTCCGACCCCTCGCTTAGGAGGCGAGTGCTCTATCCAGCTGAGCTATGACGACACATGCCGCAAACCCTTGATTTTACTGGGTTTCTGGGATTTTTCCCTTCGGCCATATATAAGATTATCAACTCTTTTTCGAGTTGTCAATCTACAGATTTTTTTGATTTGGTAACATTAGAACGTTCCCCAATTTTGGGAATGCTTTGTTGTCACCATTAGCATTTTTCAGAATAGATTCGAACTGAAAGTTGTTTTTCATTTTTTCCCTTTGGGGAATGCCTCGGCTTTCTCTTAGGAGGCGAGTGCTCTATCCAGCTGAGCTACGAGGACATATATGGTTGTGAAACATTTCGGATGCTTCCAGAAGTTTCACAACCATTATTTTACTATATTTATTTTGAAATTACAAGAATTAATTCCAGGTCCGGAAACTTAGTAATGCAGCTGTCCCTGCAGCCAGATCGTTCCCTTGAAGCGGCGGCCAACTGCAGGCTCACCGAGAAGATCTTTGCTGTTAATGCAGACATCAAACTGCATATCGTTGCTCTCAATAGTCATCTGGCAGATTTCTTCGCCAGTCAGAATATTCTTAAATTTCATAATATCCAGAATCTCGCCAAGTACATTGTACTGGTCACACTCAATTCCATATGGCATGAAATAGGAATCCACAATGGTTAAAATATCGTCAGTAACAATCCTCTGGGAGATCATGGAATACGTATCCATGTCTTCCATTGTGAGGCTTTCCATTGCTTCCTCATCACCATTTCTTGCAGCCTCGATAAGATTTGTTCTGTTTTTGGCAAGCTCACGTTCCACCTTTACAGCCTCTTTATCTTTCTGCACCGGAAAAAGGATCTTTCCTTCTGAAGCAAGACCGGAAACTGTTACAGGTCTGTTTCCGGGATCTTTCAGGCCTCTGCATTTTTCCTGCATATATTCTGCCGGGTTCTGCAGATAAAAGATCATCGTCACACCAATGCGAAGATCATCACATGCACCTGCATAAGATTCTTTCTCTGTATGACGTTCAACAGTTACTTTTTCCCTGGATGTGATTCCTGTTCCTCTGAAAAACGGAAAATAATATTCCACGTGAAACTCACCGTTTTCATCGTACGGACCACAAACGCTGATTCCACAGTCGCAGCCGTAATTCTTGGAAAACTGTACAAATACGCCTTCCGGATGATTTTCCACGCAAACTTTTTCATCGTAGTTTACGATCACATCACGGATGATTTCTTTTACTTCACTTCTTCTGGTAACCTGTGAAAAGCCAACGGCCTTTAAATAACTATGCACAAGAACACCTCCCTGAAAAAGCCTGCGTTTCTCTTACGCGCGTGTCTTTTTCTCAATCTTTGTCATACCGCCCATGTATGGCTGCAGAGCTTTTGGAATGCTTACAGAACCGTCTGCATTCAGGTTATTCTCCAGGAAAGCGATGAGCATTCTCGGAGGTGCTACTACTGTGTTATTTAATGTATGTGCAAGATATTTCTTACCATCTTTTCCGTTTACACGGATCTTCAGACGACGTGCCTGTGCATCGCCAAGGTTGGAACAGCTTCCTACCTCGAAGTATTTCTTCTGACGTGGGGACCATGCCTCAACATCGAGGGATTTTACTTTAAGGTCAGCAAGGTCACCGGAGCAGCACTCAAGTGTACGAACCGGAATATCAAGAGAACGGAACAGATCTACGGTGTTCTGCCACAGTTTGTCGAACCACATTTTGCTCTCTTCTGGTTTGCAGACAACGATCATCTCCTGTTTCTCGAACTGATGGATACGGTAAACACCTCTCTCCTCAAGTCCGTGAGCACCTTTCTCTTTACGGAAGCATGGAGAATAGCTTGTAAGTGTCTTCGGAAGCTCTTCCTCCGGAATGATCTGGTCGATGAATTTACCGATCATGGAATGCTCACTTGTACCGATCAGGTAAAGATCCTCACCCTCGATTTTGTACATCATAGCGTCCATCTCAGCGAAACTCATAACGCCTGTAACAACGTTGCTTCTGATCATGAAAGGCGGTACACAGTAAGTAAATCCACGGTTGATCATGAAATCTCTTGCGTAGGAAATTACTGCGGAATGAAGACGTGCGATGTCTCCCATCAGATAATAGAATCCGTTACCTGCAACACGTCTTGCGCTGTCAAGGTCGATTCCGTCAAAGCTCTCCATAATATCTGTATGATACGGAACTTCGAAATCCGGAACAACCGGCTCACCGAATTTCTCGATCTCTACGTTCTGGCTGTCATCTTTACCGATCGGTACAGACGGATCGATGATGTTCGGGATTACCATCATGTCTTTCAGAAGCTCTTCCTCAACCTCTTTCTCTCTCTGGGAAAGTTCCTCAATACGGGTTCCGGATGCAGCAACCTGCTTTTTAACCTCTTCTGCCTCTTCTCTTTTTCCCTGGCCCATAAGAGCACCGATCTGTTTGGAGATCTTGTTTCTCTCAGCACGGAGAGCCTCAACCTCCTGCTTAATCTCTCTGTTTTCTTTATCAAGTTCGAGAACCTTGTCAACCAGCTCCAGTTTGCTGTCCTGGAACTTATTGCGGATATTCTGTTTTACAACCTCCGGATTCTCTCTCACAAACTTAATGTCTAACATGATATTCCTCCTGTATTAAAAATATTCTTATTTTTGTAATTTTTATTCTTTCTCGATCTCACCAAGTCCGAAGTTTACGGCTTTTCTCAAAGCTTCCACTTCTTCCTGGCTGAGGACAACATAGGATTCACCTTTTACAATCTCCTTTAAATAAAGAAAACAGTTGTCACGGCTGTGAACCGCATTCAGGATCAGACCTGTGTTATTCTTATCAAGAAGTGCCAGCGCAAAACTAAGTTTTCCACCTACATCATCAAAAGCATCATACTTCTCAACACCATATTTGCTGAACATTACATTCAGATTTTTTTTGATAAAGCTGATGTCATGATCATGATCTTCCTTTGCCTCATACAGCCGGTCGATCTGTGCAAATTTTCTTACAAAAACTTTTTCCAGTGACTGTGCATCTCCGCCTCTCATAAACAGCTTATATTTCCGTTCCAGACGGCTCAGACGCATATTGCTGCTCACCACATTAATCAGAAGAATGATGGTAAGGATCAGCAAAATAATGATCACAATCCCGGAATCAATTCCTATGCTTTCAAAAATTCCGCTCATTCTGCCTCCTATCTGATAGATTCGAACAGATCAATGATCCTCTCCAGTTCATCCCTGGAATAATATTCAATTTCAATTTTACCTTTGTTGTTTTTCTTTCGCTGAATGGATACCTTTGTTCCCATGATGCCTTTCATTTTTTCTTCCAGGCTTTCATAAATGGCATCTTCTGCGGTATTTCTCTCTGTTTTCTCTTTTTTAGTCGGGGAAACCAGATTTTTTACAAGTTTCTCTGTCTCACGGACACTGAGTTTCTCATCAAAAACCTTCATGGCTGTATTTTCCTGAAAGGTTTCATCGGAAATTCCCAGAAGTGCTCTTGCATGACCTGCAGAAATCATATCTGCAATTACCATTTCCTGGACTTTTGAAGTAAGCTTCAGAAGACGCATGGAATTGGTTACCGCGGTTCTGCTTTTGGCAACTCTGTCTGCGATTTCATCCTGTTTCAGGTGAAACTCTTCCATCAGACGCTTATAAGCCATCGCTTCCTCGATAGGGTTCAGATCTTCCCGCTGAATATTCTCAATCAGAGAAATTTCCACAATCTCCTGATCTGTAAACTCCTTTACCACAACCGGAACTTCCTTAAGTCCAGCCATCTTGGCTGCTCTCCAGCGACGTTCCCCTGCTATGATCTCAAAATAATCCTTCTTATCTGATACCAGCAGTGGCTGAAGAACTCCATACTGCTTGATGGATTCAGAAAGCTCCATCAGTGCGTCCTCATCAAAATGCCTTCTCGGCTGATTCAGATTCGGCTCCACACTGGAAATTTTTACAAGACGTTCTGCCGCAGGTTTTTCCTGTGCTTCTGTTTTTTCTTTCTTAACTGTGGATCTTGTCCTTTTTGCGGTTTCCTTTGACGGTCCGCCGGCTTTATTAGGAATCAGTGCATCCAGACCTCTTCCAAGGCCTCCTGTTTTTCTTGCAGCCATTATTCGCCCTCCCTGCTGATAACTTCTTCTGCCAGAAGACGGTAGCTTTCTGCTCCTGTAGATCTTGAATCGTACAGGTTAATTGGTTTTCCATAGCTTGGAGCCTCTGCAAGTCGTACATTTCTCGGAATGATCGTTTTGTATATATTCTGATCCAGGTTTTCTTTTACATTCTCTACAACCTGGAGTGACAGATTTGTTCTGGCATCATACATGGTGAAGACCACGCCTTCGATTTTCAGACGTTTATTCAATCTGTCTCTCACCAGTTCGATGGTATGTATCAGCTGTGACAGACCTTCCAGTGCGTAATACTCACACTGAATCGGTACCAGAACAGAAGTTGCCGCCGTCAGGGCATTGATTGTCAGCATGCTCAGTGACGGCGGACAATCCATGATTATGTAATCATATTTCCGACGCAGCTTGTCAGTAATCTTTTTCAGGATATATTCCTTATCCTCAAGATCTACCAGCTCAATCTCAGCACCGGAAAGATTCATATTCGATGGTATCAGGTCAACATTATCTACTACGTTTTTTATAATGGTATCTTTTGTCTCTGCTTCTCCAAGCAGCAGCTCGTAAAGGGTATTTTCTACTGCATTCTTGTCCACGCCAAGTCCACTTGTGGTATTTCCCTGCGGATCTATGTCAATGGCAAGAACCTTTTTCCCTTTTTCAGCAAGGCAGGCCGATAAATTAATTGCCGTTGTTGATTTTCCAACCCCGCCTTTCTGATTGGCAACTGCAATGATTCGTCCCATTTTACCCCTCCTTTTTTGTATTTTTTAAGGGATTTTTACTCATTGGATACCATTATAACACTTTTATTTTTAAACCGCCACATAATGTTTCACGTGAAACAATAGAAAATGGGTTTTGAATTATTTTATTTATTGTGTAGTATACCCAAACTTCAGGGCTCTTAAACTGCTCTTACAATACACGGTTCTTACTCCAGAACCTGTCCTGTTATAAATGCAATTATTTCATATTTTATTATCATCAATTACGCCTCTTTTTTTCGGCGTATATAGCCTGAGCTTTATCGCCATTTAACCGAATCAAGGAAGTCCCCTGCGGGGTTGCGAAAAGCAATAAGCAGTGGGTGGGGACTTGCTTTTATACATTGTGGCACTCAAACGTCGCTTATTTTCTTTTCAGGACAGAAGTAAAACCAATTGATATTACGATGAAGAGCGAAATGTTGTGAAAGATTTTTTGGTACCGTTTCAGGAAATATATCGGCGTATTTTGTCATATAGCAAAATGAAACAGCGAATTTTGGCGTATTTTAGAGACGTCTGATTTTTGCTGTTTTTGTCATTTTTATATAATATATAGAAACTATAAAGTATTAAAAATGCTTATTTTATAGTCATTACAAGCACAATATAGTTGAATTTATATCTTGTGAAAAACATTTGTCATCTTCTTATTTCAGACAGCAAAGTTTCATTTTGTGTCATCTTTTTATTCTGGCTATACGCCGCGAAGCGGCGTATTTGTATTTTTTTCAGTCATCCCCAGGACATTTGCCTGCCAGTATCTCTCCATTCATAGCTTATCGGTCTCAAAATCTCCATCTGAAGCTCTTCTGATTTGTCCAAACTGATCTTTCAGGCAGCTCAAAGTACCTTTTCTTCTCTATATATAAGCCTCAAATCCATCATCAAAAGGGTTTTTTATCAAAATAGCTATATTCAGGACCTACATGCACCATTACAGCAGCATATTTAAGACGTACAGCCGCATAAAGTATTAAAAAAATCCCCTTTAATTGTGCCATTTCAGAAATAAAAAGGACTTTTTTTGTACCGTCGCCCATTCAGGTCCTTATTCATAAGGTATTTGCAATAAAAACGGTAGTATTTGTTGCATTTTCGGTGTGTGCAGGTGCACATATTGGTATTAGGGGATTTTTGTGCATTTTTATATATGTACTATAAATCGTACATTAATATTATTATAGTACTATAAATCGTACTTTTATGCTATTTTTAGCGTTAAACCTTTATGTTTTGTCATATCTCTTCTTTTATTTTTCTTTCTCACAGAAAAGTCCGATATATTGGACATATATATTTTCTTTCTACATTTCCTTCCTCACACCCTCATCCATAAAAGCATGCATATTTGCATTTAACTTAATCTTGCCGCTCTATTTCCGGAAATGCTATAATACAACCATTAACAATCTATCTATATTGAAAGGAATATTTCTATCATGAATCCAATTAACCACGATCAGGCAAAGGCCCAATTAGATAAAACGCTTCAGGGAAATGACAAAATCGAAACTGCAATCGCTGCTCTCCAGCAGGACGCTACAGAAGAAATGCTGGCGCACGTTCTCACTGTAATTCGTCGCAGAACGAAAGAGCGTGCTCAGTTGATCATCGCAGTAGAACCACCCAAAGGTGATGGAATAATCAATCTTCAGGCCATAAAAACCAGCGACGGAAAACAATGGTGGGCTACTTTTACCAGCTTTGACGAAGAATTAAAAGGCAGTAACCAGATCATGTCTACTTTTACCGCCGATATTGACAAACTTTTTTATTCCGCACTGGAGGAACCATCTATTGAAGGAGTAATTATTAATCCCTGGAATCGGACAATTATGCTCAATAAAACTTTAATCAATATCATTCTTGGAAATCCTGTATAATCTGTGTAATATTATTTACAGCCATGTATTTACAATGTGTGTTTCACGTGAAACATACATTGTAAAACTCATAAAATTGTTTCTTTTCTATTGTTTTTCACATGTTACTGTTCACGTTTCACCTTTCTTCTCCCAGTCTACAAAAGCATTGTAAAATCCCCCTCAATAGCGTATAATAAAGCAAAGAAATATTCAGACAAAACACATTAGATCAGTGAAGTTTTAGCGCATAAAGCAGTATATTTTCCCTGATCACTTTGTACGAATTTCAGGAGGCTTTTAATGAAGAAAAATGGACACAAACTATTTACACTTGTAGCTTTATTAGGCACAGCCGCAGGAGTCATTCATATTGCCAACCGTTTTATAGATGCTACATCACAGCTTAAAGACATGCTGGAACAGCCACATAGCAAAACCTATAACTGGCGTTTTGGAAAAATCCACTATACTAAACAGGGACATGGGGCTCCGCTTCTTCTTGTTCACGATATGATGCCAGGAGCATCCGGATATGAATGGAGTTCCGTTGAAAAACAGCTTGCGACAGAACATACTGTTTACACGTTAGACCTTCTTGGATGTGGCCGATCAGAAAAGCCGGATATTACTTACACCAATTTTGTATATGCTCAATTACTTTGCGATTTTGCAAAAAATGTTATTCAGCAGGAAACAGACGTTATTGCCAGCGGCTTTTCCGGATCCTTTGCAATTATGGCATATCGTAATAATTCTGATTATTTCCGAAAAATTATGCTTGTCAATCCGCCAAGCCTCAGTTCTCTGAAGCAGGCACCTTGTGAGGATAATAAATTATTCAAACGCCTGATCGAATTCCCTGTTTTCGGAACATTGATCTATCATATTGCATGTTCACGTGAAACTATCAGCAGTCTTTTCATGGAACAATTATTCTATAATCCGTTCCACGTGACAGATATACTGGTCGATACTTATTATGAGTCCGCTCATAAAGGCGGTTCCAATGCCAAATATCTGTACTCCAGCTATATTGGAAAATATCTCAACATCAGTATTAATAATGCTGTAGAATCTTCTGATGCCTGCATTTATATTATTTCCGGCGAAAAAGAAGCTTCCGGTTCTCTTATTGCAGAAGAATATCAGAAGTTGAATTCTTCCATTGAGACTGCTGTAATCCCCGAAACCAGACATCTTCCTCACCTTGAAGATCCGGAGCATTTTCTGGAGCAGGTATCTATTTTCCTGTAAATCCAGAAAATATTTATTAAAAAACATTCATAAGATTTCATAAAAAAATAGAGGTTATATAATTTTATAGCAATTATATAGCCTCTATTTTCTTATTTCATTTTTTTATTTACTGTTTCACGTGAAACATCAAAGATTCTACTATCTCAAAGCCTGTTCTAAATACATATGTGTTGTATTATCAATCAACTTATGTGTCAGTTCTGCCATATGCTGTGTAGATTCCTGATTTTCAGAAGAAAGCCATGTTTTAATCATTCCTACACATCCATTCAGGCAAAAAGCATACGCATACTCAATGTCACGGTTATCCTTCGGCAGACGAATAGACAGGCGATGCAGAACTGTATCTGCAATTAACTTTTCAATCCGACTGACGAACGCCATGTCGCCATTCTTTCCGAGAAGTGCAATACAAATATCCTTATTATTGTCCAGAATCGTAAAAATCTGCTCAATAAACGGATAAGAACTCTCCTTATTATTAATAGGATCCAGAGGATAATCCGCTACCAGATGAGAAACCTCATCCATCAATTCCGCCTCAATAGACTCAAGCATCTGATAGATATCTGTATAATGAAGATAAAACGTCGAACGGTTAATATCCACTTCCTCGACAAGTTCTTTCACGGTAATCTCTTTAATGCTCTTCTTCTGCATAAGGCGAGCCAGTCCTGCACGAAGCTGCGCTTTCGTTTTTCGTACTCTTCTGTCAACTTTTTCCGCCATTTCAAATTTCCCCCAATCATTCCTGTAAAAAATAGCTGTTATTTGTCTATCTTGTAGATTTTATTGTGTTATAGACAAATATTCAATATATGTCTACTAATGTACATTCCGCAAATATTTAATGGTTGTATCTGTGGTATGTGTTTAGTATAATACATCACGTAAAGAAAATCAACACTTTGTTTGATAATGGATTTAAGAACTATTAATAGAGTCAAGAGTGATTAATAGAACTCGATACCATTACTGGAATAAAGTTTGATTAATCAACTGTAGCAATCCAGAAAATCCTTACATCAGGAAGAATTTTTTCAGAATCTGTCTCAATGTAATCATTAATCGGAACGCTGCAAACTATAAATACAAAAAATTTAATAAGAAAGGGATAGGTAAAATGATCAAAAACGAATGGAAAAGCTTACTTCGCAATAAGCTCATGCTTATCGTTGTAATCGCAATCATCGTTATCCCGATCATCTATGCAGGCCTGTTTCTGAAATCCATGTGGGATCCTTATGGAAGCGTGGATAACCTGCCGGTGGCTGTGGTAAACGAAGATAAACCCGTCGAGTACAATGGCAAGACACTAAGTATAGGCAAGGATATGGCGGATGAGCTGAAAGACAACGACTCAATGGCATTCAACATTGTAGACAGTAAGACAGCAGAGGACGGTCTGGCAAACGGAACCTATTACATGGTTATTACCATTCCGGAAGACTTCTCCGCAAATGCTTCTACAGTAATGGATGATAATCCAAAACAGATGGAGCTGAGCTATCAGACCAACCCAGGAACCAACTACATAGCTTCCAAGCTCAGTGAAACCGCGATCCTGAAACTTCGTGACAACATTGCATCACAGGTTACTGAAACCTACACCGAAACCGTTTTTGATTCTATCTCAGAAGCTGGTGACGGAATGCAGGAAGCAGCTGACGGATCCGGAAAAATCGAAGACGGTTTAAGTACAGTTGCCGATGGTAATAAAACCATTACCAAGAACCTGAAGAAACTTTCCACCAGTACTCTTACATTTGTAAGCGGCGCTGACAGCCTTACTGAAGGACTTAAGACATACACCGATGGTGTAGCACAGGTCAACGACGGAGCAAAAAGTCTGGATGATGGTGCAAAACAGCTGAACAGCGGTGTTGCCACTCTTACAGAAAAAGTTCCGGAACTGACAGAAGGCGTTGATACCCTGGATAAAGGTGTTCAGCAGTATACCGCAGGTGTTGACGAACTTAACGAAAATTCCGATGCACTGAAAAGTGGCGCAAGCAGTCTGGAATCCGGTGCAAAAGCACTGAGCGAAGGTATTAATACCCTTTCCAGTGGAACCACACAGTATGTAAGCGGTGCCGACACTCTTGTCGATGGAACAACTGCTTATGTAAAAGGTGCAGAACAGCTGGCAGCTGGTGCAAAACAGCTTTCCGGTCTGGAAAAACTTGGAGATGTTTCCAATGGTATTTCTCAGCTGAATCAGGCTGTTACAAAGGGCAGTGACAAATCTCAGTCACTTGTATCCGGAACCCAGCAGCTGGAAGCCGGATTAAAGAACCTCAATGATACTGTTTCTTCTTTAAAAGACAGCACTACTGATGAATCTATCAAAACCTTATCTGCCGGTCTTGCCTCTGCAAAACAGGGCATGAATGATGCAGCAGATGGCATGACAACAGCCGCTAATGGTATGACAGATGCAGCAAACGGAATCAACAACGCTGCTGGATATATCAATCAGGCAGCAGGCATTACCAGCCAGACCAGTTCCAACATTTCCAACGAGCTGATTCCTGCAGTACAGAATGCAGGCGCACAGTTCTCACAGGTTGGACAGCAGATCAATGATCTTCTCACAGGCTATGGACAGACAACTACCGAAAAGCTTACAGAAGCAAACACAACAATAAGTACTGCACAGCAGAGCATGAGCAATGCTGCAGCTGCACTTCAGGCTATTCAGGCATCCGCTTCTGAAGATGGAACAGTTTCTGCTGAAAGCCTTAGCGAAGTAATCGGTGCACTGAACGATGCAGCTAGTGGAATGTCCGGTGTAGATGGTTCTTATATGAACAGCTATTCCGAACAGGCTTCACAGTTAGTATCCGGTGTATCCAGTCAGCTCTCCTCCACTCAGGAAAGTCTGAATGCTACTGTTTCAAAGCTTAACGAAGCAGCAACCGGACTGAGCGCAATCTCCAATGGTCTTACTGCTGGCGCAGACAGTCTTTCCAAAGGCGCAGCTTCCATGACAGAGGGTGCAGCCAGCATGAATGCGGGTGCAGAAAAAATGGCCGCAGGTGCAAGCCAGATCCCAGCAGTTCCGTCTGATCTGATCGCTCAGCTTTCCGCAGGAGTAAATAAACTCTATGTTGGATCTAAAGCTGTAAATGCCGGAACCCAGCAGGTTTCCGCAGGTCTTCAGACACTGGAAACAAGCACAACATCTTTCCCACAGGCAGCTGCCGGAATCAAGGCACTGAATGAAGGATTCGATACATTAACTGCTAACGATAAGAAACTTACTTCTGGAGCTAAGAATCTGAAAGCAGCCGGAAAACAGATCACAAGCGCACTTCCACAGGTGAAATCCGGTGCAGGTCAGCTTGCCGATGGTTCTGAAACACTGACAGCAGGAATCAAAACTTACACAGATGGTGTTGCAAAACTGGCAGCAAACAGCTCCGCTCTTACCAGCGGTACCAGTCAGCTTTCCAATGGAGCTAAAACACTTTCAAGCGGTGCTACTACTCTTGCAAATGGCACCAAGACATTAGCAAGCGGTACTACTACTCTTTATACTGGTACCAAAAAACTTGTAAGCAATAACAGCACTCTGAACAGTGGTGCAAAACAGCTGGCAGATGGTGCTTCTCAGATTCAGAGTGGTTCTTCACAGCTGTATGATGGTTCCAAGAAACTTGGAAATGGTGTGAAAGAGCTAAAAGATGGTTCTGAAACACTGACTACAAGCCTCAGCGATGGAGCTAAAACTGTAAAAGATAATTCAGCAAGTGACGAGACAATCAAGATGTTCGCAACACCAGTTGTGAGCGATGAAACAAAACTTACCGATGTTCCGAATAACGGACACGCAATGGCACCTTATATGATGTCTGTAGGCCTCTGGGTCGGTGCACTGGCATTCTGCCTGATGTATCCTCTGGCTCAGTATAAAGGCAAACTGAAATCCGGTTTTGCATGGTGGGCAAGCAAAGCTTCCGTACTTTATCCGGTAGCAATCCTTCAGGCAATTTGTCTGATCCTTCTGTTACATGCATTTAACGGATTCACCCCTGTTGAGATGGGCAAGACAGTCCTCTTCGCCTGCCTCGCAGCAATGACCTTTACATCCATGATGTATTTCTTTAACATCACACTTGGTAAAGTAGGAAGCTTCCTGATGCTGGTATTCATGGTCGTTCAGCTTGCAGGATCTGCCGGTACTTATCCGGTTGAGATTTCTCCTGAATTTGTTTCAAAGATTCACGCATACCTGCCATTCACTTACACCGTTGATGCATTCCGTGCAACAATCAGTGGTGGCAGAAGTATTACTACTTCCGTAATTGTACTGGCTGTACTGTTTGTGATCTTCACGATCCTGACAATCCTTCAATTCAATCACATGGCCAAGAGAAAGAAAGCAGAAAAAGTTGTTCTCTTCGACTGGCTGGAAGAAAGAGGTCTTGCTTAACTAACATGTAACTGACAGAAGCTCCCCCGAACCTTCTGTTGGACATAACACAAAAAAACCTGTACGGTGGGCTGAAACCACTGTACAGGTTTTTTTTGTATTATTTTCTATTTCGCCTCAGCAGTTGGTGTTGCTGTGGCTTCTGTTTTTGTTTCACCATTTACCATAGTTTCATATGCATTAAACATTTCTTTTACTGTCATTTTGTTTACGAGGAATACTTTGTTTCCAACGACAGCTGCGTAATAGTTTGTATCATATGTGTAGAAGGTAACGGTTGTCTGGTTCTTGTCAGAGTCTGTAAATACAACTGTCATCTCCGGATCTGTTGCCGGGGTGTAGGTATCTGTCAGCCTCTTCTGTCCTGCCATATTTGTCAGCTTGTTATAGAAGGTTGTAAAGGTTGTACTTTCTATGTCCTCTCCATCCAGCTGATAGGTTGTTGTCTCTTTATCATTACCGTCATCGTCTGTTGTTGTTTCACGTGAAACATTTACAGTATTTGTTGTACCGCCGTAAGTAACCTGAAGCTGATCCAGATTTTTTACAGAAAGATAATTCACAATCAGGGACCAGAGATCCGATGGTGTCTTATCAATAACCGCACTCAATGTATCTGTGGACATTGTATAAATCTGTTTGTTATCTACAGTTACATATCTGCTGCCATCTCCGGCTTCATCACCAACGTAGATAACAAGCTGTTTATCTACTGTAGTTGTCTTGGTGTCTTCAGAAGAGCTGCTGTCGTCGGAAGCATCCGTACTGTCTGCCTCATCACCTTGTGTATCTTTAGAATCGCTCTCAGAAGCCGTAGAATCGCTTTCAGAGGAATCTGAGCTGGTGTCCTCCACCTCTTCCTGATAATCCACTGTAATCGTCGCATACGGATTATCCAGGCCATACTTGGAAAGATCTTCCGCATTGTAGTCTACAAACTGGTCAAACGCAAAATTTCCAAGTCCGGAAGTTACATTTCCTGCTGCCGTCGTATCTGCTGTTTCTTTATCACTGCTTCCATCACTGGAAACATCCCAAGTAGCTCCATCGGAATTTTCTTCCAGAACGTAGGAATCTTTATCTTCGCTGACCTGCACTTTTTTCACTGTGGAAGAATCAATCGTCGGGAAATCTTCTCCCTGTGCATAATCATAAAGAGAATCCATAAACGGAGTAACGGTAGATGCCGCTACCACATAAACCGTACTGTCATCGTCATCTTTTGTAATGTAATACTGATTTGTGGAAGTATTTTCATCTCCAATATTGAATTTCGTTGTACCATCACTGGTATCAACGGTTATTGTATTGGACGGGGAATCCAGTCCGTATTCCGTAAGATTATCTACATTTTCCAAGACTCTGTCCGCTTCCACCGTTTCAATGGCGGAAGCTGCAGAATCCAGAGTTGTCTGATTTACAGGGAAATCAGTCTCATCTTTTTTTACCCAGGAATCATCTTTTTTCTCAAAGGTGGTTTCCTTTTTATCCACAATAAATTCCAGAGACTTGATATCTTCTGTTTTCACGGAAAACACTTTGGTTTTGTTTTCCTCTTCACTGCTGCTCTCTGTCTGTTCTTCTTTGGACACGTAGGTATTTAATCCTACATAAACACCGCCGAGAACTGCCAGAACAACAACAGCAGAAACAAGTTTGGTTGATTTTTTCATTATGCTTTTCTCCTCTTAAGCCAGATCAAAAATCCTGCAACAAGGAACACTCCCGGGATCAGACCGATAGTACAGATCTTCCAGAAAGCTGCATCATAATCGGTTACTGTCAGGCTTGTGGACTGAAGGCTCTTGGATGGAATGGAAACAGAATTGCTGTCATCTGTGCTGGTCATCCAGCTTAAAGATTCCAGAAGAAGTTTCTCATTTCCACCGGATACCATCTGGTCTACCTGGCTCTCCATCAGGTTTGCTGTGGAGTAATAAACAATCTGTGTTTCTTTGTCATCATCTAATGTCTCAGTGATGGCCACACCAAGATCAAACGGACCATCTACATCGCCATCTTCTTTCTCAATATTGCTGCTCTGCATGTTGGTCTTGGAATAAGCCTGATCGGAAGTTGTAAGAATGCTGTTGATGGTTACGGTATCTCTTACATCATCTGTTTTCTGGATGCCCTGTGCATATGGCGCCAGTACATAAGATCCTGCTGAAGCTGTCTCAGAGCTTGCGTCTGTACTATTGACAGTCGGTACCAGATAATATGGCATCTGCATTCCATAATGCTGATTATCACCCTCAAATACAATTCCCTCAGCTCGTTTTACACCGTAATTTTCAAGAACTGCATCGAAGTTCGGCAGATCATCCTGTGTATAATCAGAGAAGATCATGGCCTTTCCGCCTGCCTCCAGATAATCCAGGATTTCTGTTTTTTCTTCCTCGGAAATATCACTGGTCGGAGATACGATCATCAGGCAGTCCGCATCATCCGGAACTTTTCCTTCGGTAAGAAGGTTCAGCTCTTTGATATCAATATTGGCTTTCTGGATATCTTCTTTAAAGTTGGAGTCCAGATCTTTTTCCCCATGTCCGGATAAGGTGTACATAATTGGAAGATCTTCCGATGTTACATATCCGATAGCACTTGTGATCTGTCCCTCACCATCAAAACCTGTTGTGGTCTGCTGCCAGGTATTATAATCTACAGAAGTAGAATACATGTCGTTGTAATTGATAACTTTGTTTCTGTCTCCGCAAACTACAATCAGGCTGTTTGAAGAGAGATCATCGGTTGTATATTCAGATGCAAATTTCGGATTTACAACCGGGTCTTTTACCTCAACTTTAATATGTTTGGACTCATCTTCATAACGTTTCAGAAGATTGGAAATCGTATCATCCTCAGAACCACTCTGGGCAATCTGATAAATGGTAACGTCTTTATCCAGCGCTTTCAGCACTTTCTTAGTTTCATCACCGATGGTGTAAAGCTTGGATGAACTTACATCCAGCTGTGAATATTTGGATGGGATTGCACCGACGATCATATTGATCACAACCACGATCACGATAAAGATTGCTGCCATAGCCATACTGTAGGAACCGTTTTTGATGTGCTTTTTGCTGATGGTACCTACCAGTTTTTTCGGATCTGGTTTATGTTTCTTTTTACCGGAATCCTGTGCAGATTCTGTTGTAACTGATTCGCCTTTATTTTTCTTGAATTTTTCACTGAATTTCATTTCCATTCACCCCCTAGTTCCAGCGTCTCTTCTGAATGGACTGCATGGTAAGGAACAGGCAGATTGCAATAACAGAAATAAAATAAACAATTCCTGTCACGTCAAACACACCGTTTGTAAAGTTTTCATAATGTCCGCTCAGGTTAAATACGTTCAGTACTTTCTGGATACCGCCCTGGAAAATACTGGATTTTATAACGTATACGATCACAAGGGCTATTTCTCCCACAACACCGATCACTGCAGAGATCAGAACATTTTTGATCATGGTATAAATAATAATTGCGATTGCCACGATCAGAAGTCCAAATGCTACTGCGGTTGACATGGAAGTCTGTGAGAAGAAGGAAGAAATTCCATTCATCATATAAAAAGAAAACAGGAACACAAAAGTAAGTACTGCTGCAATTACCTGGCTTTCTGTAAGTGCTGACATAAATACACCGATTGCCAGATTGGCACATCCCAGAAGGAAAAATCCCAGGATTCCGGTGTATGCAGAAGCATATGCTACTGTTCCGAATTTACTCATGATCAGCGGATAAAAGCACATGATCACAACCGGAATAGCAAACACTGCTACCAGTGCAAGGTATTTTCCAAATACGATATCCCATACGGATACCGGCGCTGTCAGAAGAAGCTGATCGGTTTTTTGTTTGCGTTCTTCTGCGAGTACACGCATGGAAAGAATCGGCACACCGATCAGAAACACAAAGGTCAGTGCGCTTAATGTATATTCAAACTTTGAGTAACCACCTGAGAGCTGATATGCAGAAAAATAAATTCCGGTCAGCACCAGGACAAAAAATATGAAGAGATATCCAACCATGGAGGTCAGATAACTTTTCAGTTCTCTTTTAAAAATTGCTGTCATGACTGATCCCCCTCTTTCTCATCAGAAGTTTTCTCCGGTTCCTCAGATTTATCTTCTACCGGTTTCCACTGTGATTTCTCCGGGTTTCCGGTGGATTTCTTTTTTTCTCCTTCGGTGAGTTCAAGGAATACATCCTCAAGGGAAACTCTCTTAACCTGCATCTCGTAGATCGGGCAGTTTGCTTTTGCCATGACATAGAAGACTTTTTCCCGGATGTCCACATTTTCCTGAACGGAAAGCTTTGTTTTCCACAGCTCTTCATCGCTGTCGTAAGACATTTCCACACCGGTAACGCCTTCGATGGTTTCCAGGCCTTTTCGGATGGTGTCTTTCTCGCCTTTTATTTTCATAAGGAGACTGTTGGAACCTGCTGCCAGACGTTCCAGATTATCCGGCGTATCACTGGCTACCAGTTTTCCGTGAGAAATGATCAGAACATAATCGCATACGGCTCTTACCTCGGAAAGGATATGGGAACTTAAGATAACTGTATGTTTCTGTTTCAGGCTTTTGATCAGGTCACGGATCTCGATGATCTGCTTCGGGTCAAGTCCTACGGTCGGCTCATCCAGAATGATCACTTCCGGATATCCCAGGATTGCCTGTGCAAGGCCGACTCTCTGGCGATAACCTTTGGAAAGGTTTTTGATCAGACGATCTTTCATGTCTGTGATCTTTACCATATCCATGACTTCTTTTATCTGTTTGTCTTTCTGGTTTCTTGGGATTTTTTTCAGATCAGCCGCAAATTTCATGTACTCAAGAACAGTCATGTCAAAATAGAGTGGCGGCATTTCCGGCAGATAGCCGATGCATTTCTTGGCTGCCTCCGGTTCTTCCAGAATATCATGACCATCGATCATTACTTTTCCCTCTGTGGAAGCAATGTATCCTGTGATCATGTTCATTGTTGTTGATTTTCCTGCACCGTTGGGTCCCAGGAATCCGTAAATTTTCCCCTTTTCGATTTGAAAGGAAAGATGGTCAACTGCAGTATGATCGCCATACTTTTTGACCAGATTACTTACTTCGATCACTTTACTCTCCTCCTTTAAGCATCTTTACAATAGAAAATGCCCCTGGATGAAACAGAGAATGGGGGAATCCAGGGGCATCTCTATCATTGTATAGTGTAAGAGTAATTTGTGATAAAAGTAGGATAACTTTGTGATAATTTTGTGAAACCGATGGGCAAAAAAATCTCCTGTCGGACAAATTTTGACTTTGTTCGACAGGAGGAGAAAATTATGCCAGTGGCTCCCGAAGCGGTGTTCCGGCTTTTCTCGGGTATTTGCCTGGAGTGTTTTTTATCTTCTCGATGATAACCAGGGAGCGGCTGATCTCGGAGCCTGGAAGGTCGAAGTACTGAATGTCGCGGATCTTTCCACCGAGGATCTTTACTGCTTTCTCCGCTGCTTCTGCTTCTTCTTTTACAGAACCGGATTTATAGGAGACAAAAAGTCCTCCGACTTTTACATATGGGAGACAGTATTCGGACAGGGTTGCAAGGCCGGATACTGCTCTGGATACGCAGAGATCGTATTTTTCTCTGTAGGCTTTGTTTTTTGCGTATTCTTCGGCTCTTCCGTGGATGGCGGAGATGCCATCAAGTCCAAGGAGAGCAAAGGTTTCTTCCAGAAATTTTACTCTCTTATTCAGGGAGTCCAGAAGGCAGGCCTCTACTTCCGGAAAAGCAATCTTCAGGGGAACCCCCGGGAAGCCGGCACCGGTTCCGATATCCATGACTGTTTTTACCTTGCTCATATCTACGGCTTTGACGCAGCAGAGGCTGTCCAGGAAATGTTTCACGAGAACCTCGTCAAATTCTGTGATACCGGTCAGGTTCATGACTTTATTTTTTTCTACAAGGTATTCGTAGAACTGGATGAACTGGTTTTTCTGCGTATCATTGAGAGTAATTCCAAGTTCCTCGCAGCCTTTTTCAAGGATTTCTAAATTGTACATGCAGTTTCCTCTCTTATTCTTTGTTTTTCTGTGGTTTTATTGTTCAGAATGTTATCAATGTTTATGTCCGGCTTTGCTTTCCAGGTATACCAGAAGTACGGAAATATCAGCAGGGGATACGCCGGAGATTCGGGATGCCTGGCCGATGGATACCGGTCTGTAAGCTTCCAGTTTCTGGCGTGCTTCGATGCGGAGGCTTCCTACATCTTCATAATCAATGTCTTCCGGAAGTTTTTTCTGTTCCAGTTTTTTGAACTGTTCTACTTGTTTCATCTGACGGCGGATATAGCCGTCGTATTTGATGTTGATCTCTACCTGCTCACATACATCTTCCGGAAGTTCCGGTCTTTCTTTATCAATCGGCGCAAGTACTTTATAGTTAAGTTCCGGTCTGCGGATCAGTTCTGCAATGGTGGTTCCGGATTTCAGCAGTGTGCTGTTCAGGGATTCCAGAAGGCTCTGTACTTCTGCGGAGCCGCCTACAGTTGCATGCTCAACTCGCTCGATCTCTTCCTGGATCATGCGCTCTTTTTCCTGAAGTTTATGGTAAGTCTCATCATCGATCAGGCCGACTTCCCAGCCTTTTTTGCGAAGACGGAGATCTGCGTTGTCCTGGCGGAGAAGCAGACGATACTCAGCACGGCTTGTCATCATTCGATACGGCTCATGGTTTTCTTTTGTTACCAGATCATCGATAAGAACACCGATATATGCCTCTGAGCGGTCCAGAATCAGCTGTTCTTTGCCTTTTACCTCCATAGCCGCATTAATTCCTGCGATGAGGCCCTGAGCGGCTGCTTCCTCGTATCCGGAGCTTCCGTTGAACTGTCCGCCGCTGAAAAGACCTTTGATCTTTTTGAATTCTAGTGTCGGATAGAGCTGGCGTGGATTGATGCAGTCGTATTCGATGGCATAGGCATTTTTTACGATTTTGGCATGTTCCAGGCCTGGTACGGAATGGTACATTTCGTACTGAACATCTTCCGGAAGGGAGCTGGACATTCCGCCGATGTACATTTCATTTGTGTAAAGTCCTTCTGGTTCAATGAATACCTGATGGCGTTTTTTGTCTGCAAAACGGACGACTTTATCTTCGATGGACGGGCAGTAACGTGGTCCGGTTCCTTCGATCATTCCGGAATAAAGTGGGGATCTGTCCAGGTTTGCGCGGATGATCTCGTGTGTTTTTTCGTTTGTGTAGGTCAGCCAGCAGGATTTCTGCTCAATCTGTACGGATTCCGGATCTGTGGAGAAGGAGAACGGTACGACTCTTTTGTCTCCGAACTGCTCTTCCATCTTGGAATAGTCGATGGTGTTTCCGGCGATTCGTGCCGGGGTTCCTGTTTTGAAGCGGAACATTTCGATTCCAAGTTCTTTCAGAGAATCGGTGAGGTAGTTGGCTGCCTGGAGACCGTTCGGTCCTGTGTAATTGCTGACATCACCGTAGATACAGCGGGCTTTGAGGTAGGTTCCGGTGCAGAGGACTACGGCTTTTGCGTGGTAAGTGGCTCCTGAGAAGGTTTTTACACCGGTGATATGGCCGTCTTCTACCAGAAGTTCGGTTACTTCGCCCTGGCGGATGGTTAAGTTCTCTGTGTTTTCCAGGGTTTTTCGCATTTCTGTGCTGTAGGCCTGTTTGTCGGCCTGGGCACGAAGGGAATGGACTGCCGGACCTTTGGACTGATTGAGCATTTTGGACTGGATGAAGGTTTTATCTATATTTTTGCCCATTTCTCCGCCGAGGGCGTCCAGTTCGCGGACGAGGTGCCCTTTGGAGCTGCCGCCTACATTGGGGTTGCAGGGCATCAGGGCGATGCTGTCTACGCTGACTGTGAACATGACGGTATTGAGCCCTAAGCGGGCGCATGCCAGTGATGCTTCGCAGCCTGCGTGGCCGGCGCCTACTACTATGATGTCGAAAAACTGTTCCAGATTTTTCATGCTTTTTCTCCTTTATTTCTTTTTTATTTCTGTTTTTGTTATGTTTATTTTGTAATGTATGTTTTTCTTCCTTGGCAAGGGGCTGAGTTTTTTTTCTTTGGGAAGCTAAGGAAAACCGCAAAGGGGCCGTAAAGCCACGGCCCCTCTGCACACCCCTCGGGCTTTTTTTGAAGAGTTCTTGGTTGTGGGGATGTGGAGCGGTGTTGGCTTGTTTCTGTATGCTTCGGTGTTGGATGTGGAGCGTTGTGCCGATGTTGTTTTTAGTGCTTCGATTGTGGTAAATGTAGCTTTATTGACTTATTTCTGTATGCTTCGGTATTGAGCGTGGAACGCTGTGCCGATTGTTGCAGTGTAGCTGTAACGAGATTCTCGACGTGCGGTGCACGTCTGCGGGGTTTTCGCTGCTTTTTGTAATACTTTCTGTTTGTCGCATTTCGGCTTAGTGTTGAATTGCCAGTACAGAAGCATACAGGTATAAGTTAGTAACTTTCCGTGTTCTACAATCGCTGCACTTTGTAAAAAAAGGCCCAGGGGTGTGCAGAGGGGCGCGGCCTTGTGCCCCTTTGCGGTTTTCTCACATTCCAATGTGAAATACCTCTGCGGGTTTCCGCAGCCTATGCATATGCATAGCCAAGTCCCTGCGTACTCACGCAATCCACGTGGGAACTACTTGCCCATACAAAATTTAGAGAATATTTCATTAACAAGGTCTTCCCCAAGCGATTCTCCCAGAATCCGCCCCAAACTCTCATATGCATCTGTCAGATCTATGGAATAAAAATCCTCCGGCATTCCGCTCTCTATACTGTTCTCTACCAGAGAAAGACTCTCCTGCGCTTTTAAAAGCTCCTGTCTGTGCCGTTCATTGGTGATATATACTTCATCATTGAAGTTTATCTCCCCACTAAAGAACATTTCTCTGATTTTTTCTTCCAGGTCTGTGATTCCTGTTTCTTCTTTTGCGGAAATCGGGATCACTGGCTGGTTTATTCTGCTCTTTAAATCTTCTATATCTATAGCAGATTTAAGATCTGTCTTGCTGTAGAGGACAATTGTCTTTTTCTCTTGCAAAATTTTTATGATCTCTTCATCGTTTTCATCCAGCGGTACGGATGAATCTACAACATAGAGAATCAGGTCTGCGTCTGCTGCCATTTCTTTGGCTTTGGATACGCCGATTTTTTCTACAATGTCTTCGGTCTGGCGGATTCCTGCTGTGTCGGCGATCTTTAATGTGATCCCATGCAGATTGATATACTCTTCCAGAACATCTCTTGTGGTTCCTGCGATGTCAGTTACGATAGCTCTGTCTTCTCCCAGGAGCAGATTCAGCAGGGATGATTTTCCTGCGTTTGGCTTGCCCAGGATTACTGTCCGGATGCCTTCCTGGATGATTTTTCCGTCTCCGGATGTCTTTAACAGATTCTGTATTTTTTCTTTTTCTTCTGCTACAATCTGCTCTAATTCTTCGGAATATCCTGTCAGATCATAGTGCTCCGGGTCGTCCAATGCTGATTCAATGTACGCTATATGGTACAGTAATTTTTCTCTGATTTTCTGTACGGTTTTTCGGACCGAGCCCTTCAATTGACCTACAGAATTCTTTAATGAGTACTCATTTTTGGACTGTATTACGTCCATAACGGCTTCTGCCTGGGATAAATCGATCCTTCCATTGAGGAATGCTCGCTTGGTAAATTCTCCTGGTTCGGCAATAATGGCTCCGTTTTTCAACACGGTTTCCAGTACTTTTTTCATAGCCAAAACGCCGCCGTGACAATCAATTTCGATGGTGTCTTCTCCCGTATATGTCCGTGGTCCGCGCATGGCCATAACCAGCACTTCGTCTACCATCTCTTCGTTATCATAGATGTATCCATAATGAATGGTATGGCTTGGGACGTTTTTCAGAGATTTTTTCCCACCTTTGGAACGGTATACTCTGGATGCAATCTCAAAAGCCTCCGGGCCACTGATCCTGACGATCCCGATTCCCGAAGCACTCATGGCTGTGGAAATCGCAGCAATCGTTGTCTCTTCCATTTTTCACTCTCCTTTATCCGGTTAAACGAAAAAATGTTACTCCGGAAAAGCTTTTTACACGCAAAAAACACGTGTTATTCACGCTTTCACCTAGAATAACATCTTCTGTCAGTTTCCATATTTATAAAGCTGATCTCTGCATTCCGGATATCCGCTGCAGAAATATCTTTTATTATTTGCTCTTCAATGATTATAAAGAATTGTTACGGAGATTGCAATGATAATTTTTAATTTCCGATTTTATGAAAAAAAGCCGCATCCACAGAGCTTAACGCTCCGGGATACGGCTTTTATTTTTTTCACTGAATCAGTAATTATTACGTTTCAGTTTTACCACTACATGTCTGTAAGGTTCTTCTCCCTCACTGACTGTCTCTACATAGCGGTTGCCCTGCAGAGACGCATGGATGATTCTTCTCTCGTATGGATTCATCGGTTCCAGAACTACCGGTTTTCTGGTTTTCTTTACCTTGAAGGCAATTCCTCTTGCGAGGTTTTCCAGAGTTTCTTTACGGCGGCGTCTGTAGTCCTCTGTATCAAGCTTTACACGAATATAAGTAGATTCGCCTTTGTTTACTACAAGGCTTGTCAGATACTGTAATGAATCCAGTGTCTGGCCTCTTTTTCCGATGAGGATACCCATATCCTCACCTTCAAAATCTACATCCAGAGAACCGTCTGCAGTGTTGTATTTCGATGTGATCTCCACTTCTCCAAGATCCATGGAACCGAATACATCACGAAGAAATACGACTGCTCTCTCCTCAACTTCTTTGATCTTCTCCGGATCGCTGAGGATTTCTACCGGTCTGCCCTGCTTCGGTGCTCTCTCACGTGTTTCTTTCGGCTGACGCTCCTTCGGAGCTCTCGGCTGTTTTTCACGTGCTGGTTTTGCTTTGCCCTGGAAATCTCTTGCCGGTCTTTCCTTCGGCGCTGCAACCTTCACAGGTGCTTCTTCGGATGCTTTCTCCACCTGTACAGCTTCTGTCTTCACCGGTTTCTTCTCCTTTACAGGAGCTACTTTCGGTGCAGATTCTTTCTTTACATTTGGAGTAAATGGCTTGTCTAATTTCTTCTCTTCTTTGATAGCGTCCAGTTTCACGGACTCTACCAGATCATCGATCTCCTGCATATCAGAAACTGGCTCGATTCTGCGAACTTTAATTATGGCAGGTTTGCTGCCGATTCCGAAGAATCCGGAGCTGCCTTCACTGATAACCTGAATATTAAGCTGGTCACTGGAAGTTCCAAGCTCAAGACACGCTTTTGTGATAGCTTCATTCTTTGTTTTTGCTGAAAACTGAATGTAATCCTCCATTACGAACCCCTCCGTTCCTGATTATTTCTTCTTATTTCTCTCATCAAAGTCTCTTACGAGATTAGCTTTGGCTGTGATGCTGCCTGATTTTGCATTTCTTGCTTTCTCATAAGCTGCATCAACCTTATGTGCTCTGTCTGAAGCACCATTGTTTCCGCTGTTACCCTTATTGATTACAGGTTTATTGATATTCTTGGCGGACTGATGAGCCTGGTTGGTAATCTTCTGCGGCGGAAGTCCCTCTTTCGCACGTTTTGCTTCGATCTTCTTCATATTCTCATTAACCAGATCATCAATGTTCATCTTATCAAGATGACGATTGATCGCAAACTGCTGGGCACTTCGAACGACAGCACTGGCGATCCAGTAGATACCAAGACCAACCGGGAATGTAAAACAGAAGAATGCAGACATCAGAGGCATGACCATGTTCATGGTTTTCATGGAGTTTGCCATTGCGCTGGCCTGATCATTTCCGTCTGCCGGCTGTGTTGCAGCCTGTGGCATAAGCTTCAGGTTCAGCATCTGAGTTGCCCATGCAAGAACCGGGATCAGAAGTGCTACGATTGCAAGTAACAGAGAACCATGGTTCTTAATGAACTCCATGATATAATACAGAGGCTGATCTGCGATATTCAGACCAAAGAAGCCCTGCATCTTGGAAATATCATGAGAAGTACTTGTGATCATATCAGAAAATCCTGAAAACTGGTCCATCTTTGCCAGCTCTTTCCACTGGGAAGGAGAAAGCGCATACAGAAAATCAACAATAGAGTTACTTGTAGCATTTCCGGCACTGTCCATAACGAGACGTACTCGTGTCATGGAATGGTCTGTGATAAACTGCTGCAGGATATCTGTGTATCCGTTTACAGCTAACAGGTTATCAACTACACCAGTAAAAATGTTCTTTACACTTCCAACGTAAGCAGGAATCCGGTAGATAACCTGATACAGTGCAAACAGAATAGGCATCTGAATAGCTAACTGTACACAGCTACCGGTTGGAGAAACACCATATTTCTGATAAACAGCCTGGGTTTCTTCGTTCATTTTCATCATGGAGTCCTGATCTTTTTTACCCTGATATTTCTTCTGGATCTTCTGGATCTCGGGCTGCATGATCGCACTTAACTTGGAGAATTTCTGCTGCTTGATCTGCAGCGGTGTCATAAAGGCAAAGATAAGAATACTGAAGATAATGATACAAAGACCAATGTTCTGGATTCCGAACAGGCCGTCAAGCATCTTATATATGCCATCCATGATCCATCCCATCACAGACGCGATCTGTCCGATAATAGGAGTTCCGGTTTTTGTTGCTAAAAACAGTTCCAAATTCATTTCCTCCTAGACTTCTTATTCAATTGTAAAAGTCCAATGGTAACTGCCCTGCCCGAGAAAAGGCCAGACAGTCACAAAATAATTCATGGCACAGGGTCATAGCCTCCATGGGAAAAAGGATTGCATCGCAGAATCCTCCATGCCGCAAGAAGACTGCCCTTGAATGCGCCATATTTTTCGATTGCTTCCAAACCATATTGAGAACATGTGGGAATATAAGGACATTTCGTTCTCTTCATCGGCGATATATATTTTTGATAGAGTCTTATCATCTTAATCAGAAATTTCTTTATCATGTTCATGCCCTGTTATATGATGCTTCTTTGCAAGATGCATAAAAGCACTCTCGATCTCGTGAAAGCCTTTGCCCTTGGCAGAAGCTCTCGCTACTACTACAATATCAAGGTTACTGTCAAAATCTGTTTCGTTGAGACGATAACTTTCTCTGATCAGTCTGGTGAGTCTGTGGCGAACCACACTATTCCCTACTTTTTTGCTTACTGATATTCCCAGACGATTCTTCCTGTGCTGATTCTTCAGCACGTACATCACCAGAAGCCGATTTGCGTATGATGTTCCGTTCTGATATACAACTTTAAAATCTTGATTTTTCTTTAAGGACTCTGATCTGATCAAACGAATCCTCCTTAATTAAATTCCGTCTGCACGGATATTTCTCCGGATAGAAGAAAAGACCACATAAATGCGGTCTTGCAGCTTATGCTGATAACTGTTTTCTTCCTTTTAATCTTCTTGCAGCTAATACTTTACGTCCGCCCTTTGTGCTCATGCGAGCTCTGAAGCCGTGAACTTTAGCTCTGGATCTCTT
Organism: Blautia sp. MCC269; assembly: GCF_018785655.1. NCBI lineage: Bacteria > Bacillati > Bacillota > Clostridia > Lachnospirales > Lachnospiraceae > Blautia > Blautia sp. MCC269. The sequence continues at coordinate 26,061 of NZ_WQQE01000037.1, forward strand.
TTTTGGCTGAAATGTCATCTTCATAGGTAAAGCACCTCCTTTATCTATTTTTAATTGTTATGAAATAACTTATCATTCAGAACATCGTTTCAATTATATAAATAAACCTCCTTTTCGTCAAGGGAAAATTGCAAAAAACCCAATAAAATCAGGGGTTTGAAAAATACCGCCGGCCTCGTGGTTTTTATTTTTTACCCATATGTGGATTACGCTTATGGTTTACGTAACATTATCCACATTTTGTGGATAACTTGTGGATAACTAGTGGATTACCGGCAAAACTATCCACTGTTTCCGGATTATTTTTTTCAGTATCTTCAAAAAATCCCTTTATTTGCGGTATTTTGACAGTGGATAATTTTATACACATAAATTCTCCGTGTTTTCCACACAACGTCGACTTATGGAAACCAATTTGCCAGTTATACACTATTTTCCACCCTAATCCACAGTAATTTCCCCAAATTATCCACATTGTTTTCCCCAAAATCTCAAGGTTTTCCATTGCGAAAACACCATTTTCATTGTAATATATAAAAGGATATCTGTCTCCAGTCGCAGACTGGGGTTATTATAATACTCATGGGAGGAAAAAATGAACGCTGTTATTGAAAAATGGGAGGAGATCCTGCAAACTGTCAAATCTGAATATGAGGTGACTGATGTCCCTTTTAATACCTGGCTTAAGCCACTGAAAGTTTATGAGGTTGACGGGAATCTAATAACAGTGGCCGTTCCCTCTGAGCAGGCAGGTATTGGTGTTAATTACATCACCAAACGCTACAAAATACCTCTCCAGGTTACAATCTGTGTACTGACAGGCATGGAAGAATGCGAAGTTCAATTCGTTCTGGAAAAAGATCTCCTCAAGAAAGAAGAAGAAAAAAAACCTTCCTATGATAAACAGAATCGTGATACACGTTACGAAGAAGCACATTTAAATCCAAAATACACCTTCGACACCTTCGTTGTAGGAAGTAACAACAAATTCGCCCAGGCAGCAGCTCTCGCAGTTGCCGAATCTCCGGGGGATACCTACAATCCTCTGTTTATTTACGGCGGAGCCGGTCTCGGAAAAACGCATCTTATGCATTCCATCGCTCATTTTATACTGGAACACGACAAAAACAGCCGGGTTCTCTATGTAACCAGTGAGGAATTTACAAATGAACTGATCGAAACCATCCGAAACGGAAATAACACGGCAATGAGCAAATTCCGTGAAAAATACAGAAATATTGATGTTCTTCTCGTCGATGATATTCAGTTTATTATAGGAAAAGAATCCACTCAGGAAGAATTTTTCCACACATTTAACAGTCTTCACAGTGCCAAAAAACAGATCATCATATCTTCCGATAAACCTCCGAAAGATATGGAAATTCTGGAAGAACGTTTCCGTTCCAGGTTCGAATGGGGTCTGATCGCAGATATTACACTGCCAGATTACGAAACTCGAATGGCAATTCTTCATAAAAATGAGGAAATGAACGGTTACAGCATCAGTGAAGACGTTATCAAATATATTGCTACAAATATCAAATCCAATATCCGTGAGCTGGAAGGTGCCTTTAATAAGGTTATGGCAGGAGCCAAACTTGAAAAAAAAGAGGTTACTCTTGAACTTGCCGAACAGGCACTGAAAGATATTATTTCTCCGGATGAGAAAAAAATAATTACACCGGATTATATCATATCCGTTGTTGCTGATCATTACGGAGTAACACCCGCAGACTTAAGTGGAAACAAACGAAATTCAAAAATCGTTATGCCACGTCAGGTTTCCATGTATCTCTGCCGCGAAATTATCTCCACACCACTGAAAAATATTGGAAAAGCTCTCGGAAACCGTGACCATACTACGGTTATGCACGGTATCGAAAAGATTGAAAACGAATTGCAGACCGACGATAACTTAAAAAATACCATTGATATATTGAAAAAGAAGATTAATCCACAAGGTTAGGAAAGTTTTCCACATTACTGGTGTATAACGTGTTGATTGTATGTGGAGAGATGTGTACAACTTTTTTGCGAAAAAACGGCGGTAATTTTATCCCCGCGTTATTCACATCCGAAACTACCACTTTTACACAAAGTTATCCCACTCGAAAAACCTTGAAAACACTGGCCTCGTGGGAGTTTTTCACAAAATCTGGCCCCCTACGGCGGTTACGGCGGATTTTTTCTATAAATATATTTATAAAAACCACAATTTATCCAGAAAGGGAGTTATACACATTATGAAAATTATCTGCTCCAAATCAAGTCTGTTAAAAAGTGTAAGTATCGCACTCAAAGCAGTTCCATCAAAAACTACCATGCCAATACTGGAATGTATTCTTATGGATGCAACAACAAACCAGATTAAATTTACCACCAATGACATGGAACTGGGAATTGAAACAATCGTAGATGGTACGATTGAAGAAAAAGGAAAAGTTGCTCTCGATGCAAAAATCTTTTATGAAATCATCAGACGACTTCCGGATAATGATATTACTATCAGAACAGATGATAAATATTCAGCAACCATCACATGTGAAAAAGCAAAATTCAATATTCCTGGCAAATCAGGAGAAGATTTTGCCTACTTACCAATGATCGAAAAGGATGAACCGCTGACAATTTCTCAGTACACACTGAAAGAAATGATCCGGCAGACCATTTTTTCTATTGCTGTTAATGAAAACAACAAACTAATGACCGGTGAACTTTTTGAAATTAAAGATAACTGTCTGAAGGTAGTTTCTCTGGATGGACACCGAATTGCTATCCGCAAAATGCCCCTTAAGAGAGAATATTCTGACCGTAAGGTGGTAGTTCCGGGAAAAACTTTAAGTGAGGTAAGCAAGATTCTTTCCGGCGAAGTGGATGATCAGGTAAGCATTTACTTCACAAAAAACCATATTTTATTTGAATTTGATCAGACTATGGTGGTTTCTCGACTGATTGAAGGTGAATATTTCAGAATTGACCAGATGCTTTCCAGTGATTATGAAACAAAACTCAAAATCAACAAAAAAGAATTCCTGGATTGTATTGACCGTGCAACACTCCTGGTTCGTGAAGTTGATAAAAAACCGATTATTATTAACATTACAGATAATGATATGGAGCTGCGTATTGATTCCACAATGGGTTCCATGAATGAAGAGATTGATATTGAGAAAGAGGGTAAAGACATTATGATTGGCTTTAACCCGAAATTCCTGATCGATGCACTTCGTGTTATTGATGATGAAACCGTTACAATTTATCTTGTAAACCCGAAAGCTCCTTGCTTTATCCGGGACGACGAAGAAAATTATACGTACCTGATTCTTCCGGTAAATATCAACCAGAATCAGGCCAGATAACAGCTTGTGCAATATAATGGACATAGGATAAGCTCTGAAAACTGCCAAAAGGTGGTATTTTAAATTACCACCTTTTAGGAAAACATCGGAAACGGGGGTATTTAACTACCGCCACTGGACAATATATTGGAAAGTGTTAACCGAATCCGGGAAAGAAAAATTTAAGAGGGTAAAAAATTGGAAATCAGAATTAAAGACGAATTTATCAAACTTGGCCAGGCTCTGAAACTGGCTGGCGTTGTGGAGGACGGCGTTGAGGCAAAATATGCGATTAACGACGGACTCGTCCTGGTAAACGGTGAGGTAGAGAACCGCCGTGGACGAAAAATCCATCCGGGAGATACCATTTCCTACGATGGAAAAGATATTTATGTAATTGGGTGAAAGAATGTACATTGAATCCATCAGATTGAATAATTTCAGGAATTATGAGTCGCTGGAGATGAATTTTGATCAGGGAACCAATATTCTCTACGGCGACAACGCCCAGGGAAAAACCAATATTCTGGAAGCAGTTTATCTGGCCGGAACCAGCAAATCCCACAAGGGAAGCAAGGACCGGGAAATGATCCGTTTTGAGAATGAGGAATCCCATATCCGAATGATGGTAAAAAAGGGTGGACTTTCATACAAGGTAGATATGCACCTCCGGAAGAACAAAGCAAAAGGAGTTGCCATTAACGGGCTGCCGATTCGCAAGGCGAGAGAGCTGCTCGGAGTGGTAAATCTGGTGTTTTTTTCTCCGGAGGATCTTAATATTATCAAGAACGGACCAGGCGAGAGAAGACGTTTTCTGGATTCAGAGCTTTGTCAGCTGGACAGTGTTTATATCACAGAGCTGGCCAGCTACAATCACATTGTGAATCAGAGAAACCGTCTTCTCAAAGACTGTTATATGAATCCGGGCCTGAAAAGTACGCTGGATATCTGGGATATGCAGATGGTTGATTATGGAAAAAAAATCATCGGAAAAAGAGAAGAATTTGTGGAAGAGCTGAATGAGATTGCAAAAGGCCTTCACAGAGGACTGACCGGCGGACTGGAAGAACTGGAGATTCTGTATGAACCAAGTGTGACAGAATCGGAGTTTGAGCAGAAACTGGCACAGAACCGGGATCGGGATCTCCGGATGAAACTGACTTCTGTGGGACCGCATAGAGATGATTTCTGCGTGAAGGTAAACGGGATCGATATCCGGAAATATGGTTCCCAGGGGCAGCAGAGAACAGCAGCTCTTTCACTGAAACTTTCTGAGATTTATCTGGTAAAAAAGAAAATCAAAGATACACCGGTTCTGCTTCTGGATGATGTTCTTTCGGAGCTGGACAGCAACCGACAGACATATCTTCTGGAAAGTATACACGATATTCAGACACTGATTACTTGTACGGGACTGGATGATTTTGTGAGTCATCAGTTTGAGATTAACAAGGTTTTTCAGGTGGTAAAAGGGCATGTTTATATGCCTAAAGGGTTTTGACAAGCCCGTATGCATATGGTAAACTGATTCTGATTATGGAAAGTTGGTGAATATTTTGGATAAAGAGGAGTTTCGCGTCAAGCTGGGAGAGATCAACAAACTGGTTGAAGCCCGGGATTACAAAGGCGCCATGCAGATCGTTGACAGTATCGACTGGCGTCGTGTGAAAAACGTCCGTACCCTTTGCGTTGTGGGCGAGATCTACGCAGCTAACAAGCGCTATGAGGAGAGCAAGGAAATTTTTCTTCTTGCCTATCACAGAGCGCCGATTGGCAAGAACATACTTTACCGCCTGATTGAAGTTTCCCTGAAAATGGGACAGATCAGTGAAGCCACAGAGTTCTTTGATGAGTACAGAGAAGTGGCAGGTAACGATAACAGTCAGTATATACTGCGATACAAGATTGCCAGAGCGAAGAATGCATCTCTGAATGAACAGATCCGTATTCTTGAGGAATATAAGGAGAAAGAGTTTACAGAGCGCTGGTCCTATGAACTGGCCAAACTCTATTACAAGGCAGGAGACAAGCAGAAGTGCCTGGATCTCTGCAATGAGATGATTCTCTGGTTTAATGATGGAAATTATGTGATGAAGGCCCTTGACCTGAAACAGCGTATGGGAGTTCTCACAGGAGAAGAAAAAGAGAAATACGAACAGCGTTTTATTCCAAAACTGATTCCGCCGGAAAAGGCGAAGGAGATCAGGGAAAGTAAGGAAACAGAAACGGCAGGGGAGTCCGAGTATGAGGAATCCAGACCGGTTACAGATACGATTCAGGTAGATGATGAACGAGATCTGAACAGTGCTGAGACTTTCCAGGAGAAGATTTCCAAAGGTATCCGGGATATCTTCGGCGGTCATAAGAAGGCAGCGGAAGAACCAGAGGATATGGAAGAAGACGTACAGGATGAATCAGAAGATTCCACTGAGGAAGAGGCAGAGGATGTTCAGGAAGGTGAAGAAACACCGGAAGAAGAAACTGCTGCCACAGAAGAATCAGCAGAATATGAGGAAACGGATTCTGAGGACACAGAGGAAGAAATTCCGGAATCTGAAGATGGAGAAGAACTGCTGTCATCCGGTATCGAAAATCTGTCCGGAGGAACTGCAGAATTAAAAGCAGAGATCCAGAAAGAAGCAGCAGAGCCTGTACAGACTACAGAACAGGAATTATCCCAGAGTGTTGCAGAGATCATGAAGGCGTCTCAGGAAAAGGAATCAGAAGAGCCATCCGGCGTTCCGCTTAACGAGGAAGGAAAACCTGATTTCTCAGCGACAATCCGTATGCCACAGCTTAAGATTCCGAAATCAATGATCAATGTAGACCCGGAAAATGCAAGCGCTGCAGCCAAAATTCCGGACGCATCCGAAATTTTCGGAAGTATTGATGAAATTGCGGCTGAGGTGGCCAAGGATAAAGAAACAAAGGCAGAAACAGAAGAAGAGCAGGAGTTCAATCTGGAGGATACAATTCTTGCTGCCGCAACAGAGCAGGGAATTGATATTCCGGAAGAAGAAAAATCACCGGATGTACAGATGTCAGATGTAACTGAGGAGACAGATGACGAAGACGATCTGGATATCGTAGCGGATGAATTTGTTCCGGAAGAGCCGGATGCTGCAGATATTGAAGATATTATGGCGCAGATTTCCGCACAGCAGGCAGAAGATGCGAAGCAGTCTGAGCGTGAGCGCACAAGAGTTCCGGATCTGATTCTGGACGAAGATGAAGAGCCGGTTACAGAAGAAGATATGCAGGCTGCAGAAGCAGAATTTCTCAATGGCCCGGCCGGTGTTTCCAAGCCAGTGGAAGAGGACGCTTTTGAAGATATTGAAGAACTGACAGATATGCCGGAGGAATTATCTCTGGATGAGGCTGTTTCGGAAGATGACGCTGCTGAAAAGACAGCGGAGAAACTGGATGATGTTGCTACTGTCGTAGAAGAAGAGACACCTCTTGATGAGGAAGAAGAATACAGCACAGATGATGTTTCAGCCCAGAGTGAGGCAGAAGATGACGAAGAGGATGATTTTATCTCAAGCCTTACAGAAGATATGGAAGAGGACGACAGTGAAGAAGAACTCACGGAGGAAGAGCAGCTTGAGCGGTTCATCGAGGATATTCAGCCGGAAATTGATCCGAATACCATTATCTCCAGAAAAAGACAGCTCACAGATGAAGAGAAACAGCTTTTCACTTATTTTGTAGCAGTTCCGGGAATGAAAGAACAGCTGCTGGATGTGCTTTGTGATGTGCAGACGGGCGCTGCGGATCATACATCCCAGACAGGAAATGTAATCGTTATGGGTGGCAGAGAAACTGGAAAAACAAGACTGATTTCAAGTCTGATCCCGGCAATCTGCAAGGAGCTGAATATTGAGGCATCCAAGGTTGCCTACATATTTGCGGAAGACCTTAACGGAAAAAATATTGCAGAGATTGCATCCAAGCTTGCAGGCGGTTTCCTTGTTATCGAGAACGCAAACCAGCTTTCCCAGGAAACAGCAGATGAGCTTGATGAAGTAATGAATGGAAATACAAAGGGTATGATCGTGATCCTCGAGGATGAAAAGATCGGCATGCGTAAGCTCATTGCAAGATATCCGAAACTTGCGAAAAAGTTTACGTCCATGATTAATATTCCTGTATTTACAAACGATGAACTTGTTAATTTTGCCAAGGTTTATACCATGGAGAATGGATTCCGTATTGATCAGATGGGTATGCTTGCCCTGTATAATCTGATCGGAGTAAACCAGAAGGAAGATCAGCCGATGTGTATCGGAACTGTGAAGACCATGCTGGATAATGCCATGGCAAAAGCGCAGGGCGGATTATTTAAACGCTCCAAGAAGCGTGTGGACCGTGATGGATTCACCGTACTTCTTGAAAAGGATTTCAGCTGAAAATAAACAGAAAAGCAGAGGTAAAAAATATGGCCAGACCTTATCTTGGTAACCCGAAATATACCATTGAAGTCCTTCAAAAGTATCATTTTGTTTTCCAGAAAAGGTTTGGTCAGAATTTTCTGATCGATGAACATGTTCTGGAAAAGATCATTGATTCTTCCGGAATAACGAAGGATGATTTTATACTGGAGATCGGTCCCGGAATCGGAACCATGACACAGTATCTTGCGGAGGCAGCCAGAGAAGTGGCTGCTGTGGAGATCGACAGTTCTCTGATTCCGATTCTTAAGGATACTCTGAAAGAATGGGATAATGTAACGGTGATCAACAACGATATCCTGAAAACAGATATCAAAAAGATCGCCGATGAAAAGAATGGCGGAAAGCCTGTAAAGGTAGTCGCTAACCTGCCGTATTATATTACGACACCGATCATCATGGGACTTTTTGAGAAGAATGTTCCTGTGGATTCCATTACGGTTATGGTGCAGAAAGAAGTTGCAGACCGTATGCAGGTGGGACCTGGAACCAAGGATTACGGTGCGCTTTCCCTGGCTGTTCAGTATTACGCGAAGCCGGAGATTGTTGCCAATGTACCACCAAACTGTTTCATGCCACGACCGAAGGTCGGAAGTGCGGTAATCAAGCTGACACGGTATGAGAAACCACCGGTTGAGGTTCATGATGAACGCCTCATGTTCAGACTCATCCGTGCGTCATTTAACCAGAGAAGAAAGACTCTTGTAAACGGAATCAAAAACTCCGGAGATTTTTCCCTTGGAAAAGAAGAGATCGAGAAGATATTTGAGAAGTGCGGGCTTCCGCTGAATATTCGAGGCGAAGCGCTGACACTGGAGCAGTTTGCCATGCTTGCCAACTGTATCTACGAAGAAAAAAATAATAAATAAAACATTACGCAAAAAGAACCCGGGCAGCTGTTCCAGGTTCTTTTTGCGTTTCCGGACGGGACAATTGGAGAGGTATCCCACCCGGATCTATATAACTTGTCATAGAAAGGAGGTTATGTCTGAGGTGTCAGACATAAGTAAGTAATGAAAAATTTACAATATTTATTCTATAAAGGAGATGTTAGGAAAGTTTGTTGAAAATATGAAAATATTGTGAATATATTTTTGAACTTATACATAAAGTCAGACCTGACAGGGCGAAAAACAGGAAAATTCCAGTTTACAGAAGGGTGGGGTGTTGTGTTATACTGAGTGGCGTCAATAAGGAACTGAAAATTATGGAACTGGAAACAGTTACAGATTATGGATAGAGGGCAGGGCCCTTCTGGAGGATGAATATTATGAAAAAAATGAACAGGATCACAGCACTGGTTGTTGCAGGAGTTATCTCATGTACTTCACCAATGATGGTTATGGCATCTGATTCCAGCTCTGTTATGAGCCAGGCAGAGGAGATTCTTAAGGATAATGAGATCGAATCTCTTGCGTCTGACCCGGATAAAGTTGGAGATATTATTGTTTATGTAAAAGGGCTTTTTGATTCCAATCAGATTTCTGATGATGAGATTTCACAGGGAATTGATGAGGCAGCAGATCATTATGGTGTGACACTTTCTGAGGATGATAAGAATTCTCTCGTGAATATTATCAGCAAATTCAGAGGAATCGACATCAGTGATGACCAGATTAAAGGTTATGTAAGCGATGCATACAGTACTCTGAAAGATATGGGTGTTACAAAGTCTGATGTAAAGAATATTTTTGAGAAAGCGATCGAGTTTATTAAGGGTATGCTTTCCCGTCAGTAGGAGAAAGGTGTTCAGAATGGCACTTTTATTGGGATTATTATTCTTAAGTTTACTGGAAATGTACAAAATGTACAATATTTAGAACGCTTGTCAATAAAGCAAATGTGGCGTTTTTATAAAAAAAGAGGAAAAACAGAAAAGAAATTGTGCAAATACGCTAAAAGTTCACGGGCTGTTCATAATTTATTCATATTTATCTGATACTATAATAACAGTTCGAAAGAACACTACGAAAGACGCTGTAATGGTGTGTATCAGTATCATTACACATACAATTTTTTTCATAATAATCGCCCCGGTAAGCCACTACCGGGGCACTCCTCGTTTTATGGGGAAAAATATCAGGAAATGTAGCCTCTGCCAATGTGCGGAGGTTTTTTGTATAAAGAGGCTGTTTTGCATTCAAAAAAATAATAGCGTCGGTGGTTTGCCCATGCTATAATAATTAAGATTAAAATGAAAATCCGGCAGAAAGAATAAGAAAAAGGCCGGAAGTAAATGATGAAAAGATGAAGCGTGAACGGAGGTCAGGAAATGGCGGAGTCTATGAAAGATTTTGAGCAGGAGCTGGAGGCTTCTTTTAAGAAAATTGAGGAAGGTGATATCATCGCCGGGACAGTGGTCAGTGTGGATGAGACAGGAGTTGTTCTTGATCTTAAATATTATGCTGAGGGATTTATTCCGGCAGAGGAATTTTCCAGAGAGCCGGGATTTAATATTAAAGAGGCAGTTCAGCCGGGAGAAGAGATCCAGGCAACCGTTCTTAGGAAAGATGACGGACAGGGAAATATTCTTCTTTCCAGAGCAGAGGCAGCAGATGTACTTGCATGGGATAAACTGAAGGAGCTTCAGGAATCCGGGGAAGCACTGGATGTTGTTGTAAAGGGAATCATAAACGGCGGAGCCATTGCTTATGTGGAAGGTGTTCGAGGTTTTATCCCGGCATCCAAACTTGCGCTGAATTATGTAGAGGATACAGAAGAGTACCTGAACAAGCCGCTTCAGGTTCAGGTAATTGATGTAGATAAAGAGAAAAAGAGACTGGTACTTTCTGCAAAGGAACTTCTCCGTGAGAAAGCAGAGAAGGAGCGCAGAAACAAGATTTCCAATATTGAGGTTGGTTTCGTGACAGAGGGAACGGTTGAGAGCCTGCAGCCTTATGGTGCGTTTGTTGATCTTGGAAACGGAATTTCCGGTCTGGTTCATATTTCCCAGATCTGCGAAAAAAGAATTAAGAAGCCATCAGAGGCGATAAGTGTGGGAGACAAGGTTAAGGTGAAAGTAATTGCGATCAAGGATGGCAAGCTGAGCCTGAGTATCAAAGAGGCATCGGATCTGATGGCGAAGGAAGTTGAGGAAGAGACTTTTGAACTGCCGGAGTCAGGAGAAGAGGCAACCACATCTCTTGGTTCACTTTTTGCGAACATCAAACTTGATTAATTGTTATATTTTTGGATGAAAAAGGATGGATGTGAATGAAGAAACAGGAGAGAATATTTGTAATCGGACATAAGAATCCGGATACGGATTCCATCTGTTCGGCGATCGCTTATGCGGATATTAAAAACAGGACTACACAGAGTAAGAGATATATTCCGAAGAGAGCTGGTCAGATCAATGAGGAGACCAGATATGTGCTGAACCGTTTTGGTGTACAGCCGCCGGCTTATCTGGGAAATATCGGAACACAGGTCAAGGATATGGATATCCGTCTCAGTCCCCAGGCAGACAAAAACATGTCACTGAAAAATACCTGGGATCTGATGCAGGAGAACGGAATCGTATCCCTTCCGATCCGTGATAAGGAGGGATGCCTGGAAGGTCTTGTGACCATCGGAGATATTGCCAAGACTTATATGGATACCACAGACAGTTATCTGCTTTCCAATGCGCGGACACAGTATCAGAGGATTGCGGAGACGGTTGGCGGAGAAGTGGTGGAAGGAAATGGCCACGGATATTTTGTCAAGGGACGTGTTCTGGTTGGAACAGCCAATCCGAAGATGATGGAGGAATTTATTGAGGAGAATGATATGATCATCATGGGAGACCGTGAGGAGGATCATCTTCAGGCCATCAGCCAGAATGTAAGCTGTATTATTGTAGGGCTGAACATTGTGGTTTCCGAGAAGGTTGTGAAGCTGGCCCACGAAAAAAATATCGTGATCATCCGGTCACCTTATGATACCTTTAACATCGCCCGTCTGATCAATCAGAGTATTCCGGTCAGCTATGTTATGAAACGGGATAACATGGTTACGTTTAATACCGAGGATTTTACAGATGATATCCAGGATGTTATGGTCAAAAACCGCCACAGAGCGTTCCCGGTTATCAATCCTCATGGAAAGTGTATCGGAACGATTTCCAGGCGTAATTTCCTGGACATGCACAAGAAAAAAGTTGTTCTGGTGGATCACAATGAGGTGGATCAGGCTGTTGATAATATTGAGAAGGCGGAAATTCTTGAGATTATTGACCATCATAAGCTTGGAACATTGCAGACCATGACACCGGTAGCATTCCGTAATGAGCCTGTGGGATGTACGGGTACGATCCTTTATGAGATCTACGGAGAGCAGCGTCTGGAGATTCCGGAAAAAATTGCGGGACTTCTCTGTGCGGCCATTATTTCAGATACGCTGATGTTCCGTTCACCGACCTGTACACAGACGGATAAGATCGCTGCCAGTGCTCTTGCCCTGATCGCGGGAATCAAGATCGAGGATTTTGCCAGAGAGATGTTCTCAGCAGGAAGTAATCTGAAAGATAAATCCCCGGAGGAGATTTTTTACCAGGATTACAAGAAGTTTATCGGCGAGGGCAATGTTTCCTTTGGTGTGGGCCAGATCAGTTCCATGGACAGCGAGGAGCTGAAAGAGATCAAGGAGAAGCTGATGCCGTTTATGGTCAGCGAGTGTGGACGTCACGATATCACGAGAGTTTACTTTATGTTGACGAATATTCTGGAGGAATCTACAGAGCTTCTGTTTTATGGTGAGGGAAGCCAGCAGATGGCAGAGATCGCTTTTGAGAAGAAACCGGACGGGGATGCGTTCTGCCTGCCGGGTGTGGTTTCCAGAAAGAAACAGCTGATTCCGGCTATGATGGAGGCTGCTCAGCTGATGAACAGCGATTACGCATAAGGAGGCCGGATCAATGGCAAAACAGATTTGGAAACCGGGAAATATGATCTATCCGCTGCCGGCAGTGATGGTCAGTGTCACGGATGGAGAGGGCAATGATAATATTATTACCGTTGCGTGGACAGGAACGGTCTGTACGAATCCGGCGATGGCTTATATTTCAGTCCGACCATCCCGTTATTCTTATGGAATGCTGAAAAAAACGGGAGAGTTTGTTATTAACCTTACAACAGAAAAACTGGCTTTTGCGACGGATTTCTGCGGAGTCCGTTCCGGCCGGGATGTTGACAAATTCGAAAAACTGAATCTTACGAAAGAGAAAGCGCAGTATGTTTCTGCTCCGATGATCGGGGAAGCGCCGGTTTCCATCGAGTGCAGAGTACGTGAGGTGAAGGAACTGGGATCGCACGATATGTTTCTTGCAGATGTACTTGCGGTCCATGCGGATGAAGCATATATGGACAAAAACAACAAGTTCCATCTCAATGATGCAGGACTTCTGGTTTATTCCCACGGGGAATATCTGGCTGGTGACCGGAAGGTGGGAACTTTTGGCTACAGCGTGAAGAAGAAAAACGGTAAGAAGAAACGCTGAGAATAATACGGCACAGGAACGATTGTTGAGATTTTGTTACAGCTATGTTAAAATGAAAGGACACAGTATGAATAATATTACACTGATAGGGATGCCTGGTGCGGGAAAAAGCAGCATCGGTGTTGTACTTGCGAAAGTGCTTGGTTACCAGTTTATTGACTCAGACCTGCTGATCCAGAAGGAAGAAAAGAGAACTTTAAGTGAGATTATTGAGCAGGATGGAATTGACGGGTTCAAGGCGGTGGAGAATCGTGTGAATGCGTCTATCCAGGTTGAGAATACGGTCATTGCCACAGGTGGCAGTGTCGTGTATTGTGATGAGGCAATGCAGCATCTGAAATCAGAAGGAGTTGTGGTATATCTGAAGATTTCTCTGAAGCTGCTGTCCAAACGTCTTGGCAATCTGAAAGACCGTGGAGTTGTTCTGAAAGAGGGCCAGACACTGGAGAGTCTTTATGAGGAACGTACTGTATTGTATGAGAAATATGCGGATATTGTTGTAGACGAGGAAGATAAAGATCTGGAGGGAAGCCTTCAGATCGTGCTGGATGCACTGAAACGGGGAGAGAAATAGTTTACAAATCCGAAATATGTGTTATAATATACAACTGACCTAAAAAACGGTGTTGCGGAACGTATGTTTCCGTCGTAAATTCAGAGAAAGTTTCTTGCTCATAGAGGAGTAAAATAATAGAGGTGTGTTATGGAACAGTATGTGATTAAAGGCGGCAATCCTCTGGTTGGAGAAGTGGATATTGCAGGCGCGAAGAATGCTGCTCTTGCAATATTATCAGCAGCCATTATGACTGATGAAACTATATTAATCGAGAATCTGCCAGATGTAAGGGACATCAATGTTCTGCTTGAGGCTATTGCAGAGATTGGTGCTCAGGTTGATCGTGTCGATAAATCTACTGTAAAGATCAATGGTTCTACCATCGGCAATCTCAGTGTTGACTACGAATTTATTAAGAAGATTCGTGCTTCTTATTATCTTCTTGGTGCTTTGCTTGGTAAGTACAAGCATGCGGAGGTTCCGCTTCCAGGTGGATGTAATATCGGAAGCAGACCGATTGACCAGCATCTGAAGGGATTCCGTGCTCTTGGTGCGGAGGTTGATATCCGTCATGGCGCAATTGTTGCCAAGGCTGAGAATCTTCATGGCAGCCACATTTTCCTTGATGTGGTTTCTGTTGGTGCGACAATTAACATTATGATGGCAGCTTCTATGGCAGCTGGCCGTACCATTATTGAAAATGCTGCAAGGGAGCCGCATGTTGTTGATGTGGCCAATTTCCTGAACAGTATGGGAGCCAATATTAAGGGTGCCGGTACAGATGTAATCCGTATCCGCGGTGTTGAAAAACTTCACCGTACAGAGTATTCTATTATTCCGGATCAGATCGAAGCAGGTACTTTTATGTTTGCAGCAGCAGCTACCGGCGGAGATGTTACTGTACGGAATGTTATTCCGAAGCATCTGGAAGCTACAACTGCCAAGCTTGAGGAGATTGGATGTGAGGTTGAGGAGTTTGATGATGCGGTTCGTGTTCGTGCGCCGCATAAACTTCATCGTACTCATGTGAAGACTCTGCCTTATCCTGGTTATCCGACAGATATGCAGCCACAGATTGCAGTTACACTGGCATTGGCTGAGGGTACAAGCATTGTTACTGAGAGTATTTTTGAGAACCGTTTCAAGTATGCAGATGAGCTTTCCAGAATGGGAGCGAACATCAAGGTGGAGGGGAACTCCGCAATTATTGATGGCGTGAAGAAGCTTACAGGTGCACGTGTCAGTGCTCCGGATCTTCGTGCAGGTGCAGCGCTTGTTATTGCAGGACTGGCTGCTGAGGGTGTTACGGTTGTCGATGACATTGTTTATATTCAGCGTGGATATGAGAATTTTGAAGAAAAATTGAGAAGCCTAGGTGCTGAAATTGAGAGAGTTTCCAGTGAGAAGGAAATTCAGAAATTCAGACTTCGGGTTGGATGATTTTTTTGATTTTTATGAATTATGAGAGTTTCCGGGCATTTGTGCCCGGGAGCTCTTTTTTTGTGTGACAGTAAAAATAAACCCCCTGCTATGCAGGGGGAGGGAAGATCTTTAGATATAAGTAATCTCCTGTGT